>NZ_UWOA01000074.1:0-14679 GCF_900604305.1 Mycobacterium sp. P7213 | reverse complement strand
GGGATAGCCGGGTGCCGGCGGGTAGCCCTCGGGTGCCGGCGGGTACGGCCATCCGCCCTGGTCGGGAGCGGGCGCGCCCGCGTCGGCCCAGGGCTGGTTGGGGTTGCCTCGTGGATTCTCGCCAGAATCCCCGCCGGGAGCTGTCATGCTGTTCAACCTAGCCGATGCGCCGGGACCGGCTTGTCGTCCGACAGTCGGCATCTCGGAGCGAGGAGAGAGAAATCCCATGACCAGCCCCTTCCAGCCCGGACAACCCCCCGGTCCGATCGGTGCGGCGGGCCCGCCGGGACGTCGCGCTCCGGCCCGACTGCCGACCCCGCCCCAGGGGTGGCCGATCGGGTCGTACCCCACCTACGCCGAGGCGCAGCGCGCGGTGGACTATCTGTCCGATCAGCAGTTCCCCGTTCAGCAGGTGACGATCGTCGGCGTGGACCTGATGCAGGTCGAGCGGGTCACCGGCCGGCTCACCTGGCCCAAGGTGCTCGGCGGCGGAGTGCTGACCGGCGCCTGGCTGGGCCTGTTCATCGGCCTGGTGCTGGGCATTTTCAGCGACAACCCGACACAGGCACTGGTGACTGGCCTGATCGCCGGAGTGTTCTTCGGTTTGATCACCTCATCGGTTCCCTACGCGATGGCCCGCGGGACAAGGGATTTCAGCTCGACCATGCAACTGGTGGCGGGTCGCTACGACGTGCTGTGCGACCCGCAGAGTGCCGAGCAGGGCCGGGATCTGTTGGCCAAGCTCACGCTCTGACTCTGCGTTGTTGCATAGCGTGGCCGGACGGCCTTACCGTCGTGGCACGAAACGGCAACGGGAGGCAAGTGGCGTGGCGAGTCGGCGCGGTCGCGTACGGCGGCTGGGCGCGGCCGCATTGACCGCACTGACCGTTGTGTCGGCGGGGTCGGCCTGCGGTTCGTCCGGACAGTCCGGCGCTGCCCCGGTGATCAGCGTCTACACCCCGGCCAACGACACCGCGACGTTCCGGGTGATCGCGGCGCGCTGCACCGAGCAGGCCGGTGGTCGCTACCGGGTGCAGCAGTTCAGCCTGCCGCGCGCCGCCGACGATCAGCGCCTGCAACTGGCCCGTCGGCTGACCGGAAACGACCGCACCTTGGACGTGATGGGTCTCGATGTGGTGTGGACCGCCGAGTTCGCCGAGGCCGGCTGGGCGTTGCCACTGGCTGAGGATCCGGCCGGCAAGGCCGAGGCCGACGCCGCGGACGACACGCTGCCCGGCCCGCTTGCCACTGGCCGCTGGCGCGGTCGGCTCTATGCCGCACCGCTTGTCACCAACACCCAATTACTGTGGTACCGGCCGGATCTGATGAAGTCCGCGCCGTCCACCTGGGACCAGATGATCGCCGAGGCGGCGCATTTGTATAGGGCGGGCCAGCCCAGCTGGATCGCGGTGCAGGCCAAGCAATACGAGGGTTTGGTGGTGTGGTTCAACACCCTGCTGGAAAGCGCCGGGGGAAGGGTCCTCGGGGATGACGGCAAGACGGTCACCCTCACCGACACCGCCGAGCACCGCGCCGCCACCGTCGCCGCGCTGCGGGTCATGAAGGCGGTGGCGACCGCCCCGGGTGCCGACCCGTCGATCACCCAGACCGATGAGGGCACCGCCCGGCTGGCATTCGAGCAGGGCAAGGCGGCACTCGAGGTCAACTGGCCTTTTGTGCTGCCGTCCATGCTGGAGAACGCCGTCAAGGGCGGGGTGAGTTTCCTTCCGCTGCAGGGGCGTTCGGATCTAGCCGGCAGTATCGACGGCGTCGGAGCTTTTGCGCCCAGCGACGAGCAGTACCGCATTGCCTATCAGGCCAGTCGTAAAGTGCTCGGGTATGCGCCGTATCCGGCGGTCTTGCCGGGGCATCCGGCCAAGGTGACCCTCGGCGGGTTGAACCTGGCGGTGGCCAAGACCACCCGGCATCGCGGCGAAGCGTTTGAAGCGGTGCGTTGTCTGCGAAACGCCGCGAACCAGAAGTATCTCGCGATCGAGGGCGGCCTGCCCGCGGTGCGCGCCTCGGTGTACGCCGACCCGCAGTTCCAGGAGAAATACCCGCAGCACAACGTGATCCGGCAGCAGCTCACCGACGCTGCGGTGCGGCCCGTGACGCCGGTCTATCAGGCGGTGTCGACCCGGATATCGGCGACGCTGGCGCCGATCAGCGCCATCGACCCGGAACGCACCGCCGATGAGCTCACGGTGCAGGTGCAAAAGGCCATCGACGGCAAGGGGCTGATTCCGTGACCCGCACCGGCTCCCGCGCCGATGATGTCCGGTCACAGCGCCGGCTCGCGGTGGCGCTCGTCGCACCGGCGGTGATCCTAATGCTGGCCGTCACCGCCTATCCAATCGGCTACGCGATCTGGCTGAGTCTGCTGCGCTATAACCTGGCCACCCCGGAGGACACCGCGTTCGTCGGGCTGGCCAACTATCAGACCACCCTGACCGACTCCTACTGGTGGACCGCATTCGCGGTGACGCTGGGCATCACCGTGGTCTCGGTGCTCTTCGAGTTCGTCTTGGGCCTGGCGCTGGCACTGGTGATGCACCGCAGCATGTTCGCCAAGGGCATGGTGCGCACGGCGGTGCTGGTGCCCTACGGGATCGTCACCGTCGCGGCCGCCTACAGCTGGTATTACGCCTGGACTCCTGGGACCGGCTACCTGGCCAATCTGCTGCCGACCGGCAGTGCGCCCCTGACCCACCAGCTGCCGTCGCTGGGAATCGTGGTGCTGGCCGAGGTGTGGAAGACGACGCCGTTCATGGCGCTGCTGCTGCTGGCCGGCCTGGCACTGGTGCCCGACGAACTGCTCAAAGCGGCCCAGATGGACGGTGCCGGCGCCTGGCGGCGACTGGTCACCATCATTTTGCCGATGATGAAACCGGCGATCCTGGTGGCACTGCTGTTCCGCACGCTCGACGCGTTCCGGATCTTCGACAACATCTACGTGCTCACCAACGGCTCCAACAGCACCGGATCGGTGTCGATACTGGGCTACGACAACCTGTTCAAAGGATTCAACGTGGGCTTGGGGTCGGCGATCTCGGTGTTGATCTTCGTCTGCGTGGCGCTGATCGCATGGCTGTTCGTCAAAGTGTTCGGCGCCGCGGCACCGGGATCGAGCCAGCGATGACCGAGCTTCGCCGACGCACCGCATGGCTGATCATCGACCTGGCCGTGGTGCTCTACGCACTGGTCCCGGTGCTGTGGATCTTCTCGTTGTCGCTCAAGCCCACATCAACGGTCAAGGACGGCAGACTGATTCCGTCCACCGTGACCCTGGACAACTACCGCGGCATCTTTGCCGGCGATGTGTTCGGCTCGGCACTGATCAACTCGGTGGGCATCGGTCTGATCACCACGGTGATCGCGGTGGTGATCGGGGCGATGGCCGCCTATGCGGTGGCCCGCCTGGAGTTCCCGGGCAAGCGGTTGCTGGTCGGGGCGGCCCTACTGATCGCGATGTTCCCCCAGATATCGCTGGTGACACCGATTTTCAACATCGAGCGCGCCACCGGGCTGTTCGACACCTGGTTGGGATTGATCATTCCCTACATCACCTTCGCGCTGCCGCTGGCGATCTACACCCTCTCCGCGTTTTTCTCCGAGATCCCGTGGGACCTGGAGAAGGCCGCCAAAATGGACGGCGCCACCCCCGGTCAGGCGTTCCGCAAGGTGATTGCGCCGCTGGCGGCGCCGGGCATCGTCACCGCGGCGATTCTGGTGTTCATCTTCGCCTGGAACGATCTGCTGCTGGCGTTGTCGCTGACGGCGACCAAGGCCTCGGTCACCGCACCGGTCGCGATCGCCAACTTCACCGGTAGTTCGCAATTCGAGGAGCCGACCGGATCGATCGCGGCGGGGGCAATGGTGATCACCGTGCCGATCATCGTGTTTGTTCTAATCTTCCAACGACGGATCGTGGCGGGACTGACCTCCGGTGCGGTGAAGGGATAGGCCGATGGCAGAGATCGAACTCGTCCACATCACCAAGAGCTACCCCGATGGCGCAGTGGCGGTAAAGGATCTGTCGCTGAGCATCGCCGATGGTGAGTTCATCATTCTGGTGGGACCCTCGGGCTGCGGAAAATCCACCACGCTGAACATGATCGCGGGTCTGGAGGAGATCTCGTCGGGGGAACTGCGCATCGGGGGCGAACGCGTCAACGAGCGTGCCCCCAAGGACCGCGACATCGCGATGGTCTTCCAGTCCTACGCGCTCTACCCGCACATGACGGTGCGGGGCAACATCGCGTTCCCGCTGACCCTGGCCAAGATGAAGAAGCCGCAGATCGCCGAAAAGGTGGCCGAGGTGGCCAAGATCCTGGATCTGACTGAGCTGCTGGATCGCAAGCCGTCGCAGCTCTCCGGCGGCCAACGTCAACGGGTCGCGATGGGGCGGGCGATCGTGCGGCACCCCAAGGCATTTCTGATGGACGAGCCGCTGTCGAACCTCGATGCCAAGCTGCGGGTGCAGATGCGCAGCGAGATCGCCCGGCTGCAGCGCAGGCTGGGCACCACCACCGTCTACGTCACGCATGACCAGACCGAGGCGATGACGCTTGGGGACCGGGTGGTGGTGATGCACGGTGGGATCGCCCAGCAGGTCGGCACACCCGACGAGCTTTACGAACGGCCCGCCAACCTGTTCGTCGCGGGTTTCGTCGGCTCTCCGGCGATGAATTTCTTCCCGGGCACGCTGACCGCGACCGGCGCACGCCTGGCTATCGGCGAGGTACCGCTGGAGGCGGCGACTCGCGAATCGATCGGCAGGCATCCCGCACCGGCCGGCGGTGAGGTTGTCATCGGGGTACGCCCGGAGCATCTCGGCGATGCCGCGCTGCTCGATGACGCGCAGCGCGGTCGCGCGGTGAGATTCGCGGCCCGCGTCGACCTCGTCGAATCGCTGGGTGCCGACAAATACCTGTACTTCACCCCCAACGAATCCGGCGACGCGCCAGCCGAAAACGATCTGGTGGCCCGGGTTCCGGCTGCATCGAGGGCGTCCGGAGGGCAGCCGATCGAGCTGGCGCTGAACCCCGACAAGGTGGTCGTGTTCGACGCCAAGACCGGAGTGAACCTCAGCGTCGCGCCGGCTGGGCGGTGACCCGCCGGTGAGTGAGGTTCTGGACCGGCTGCGTGAGCATGTCCGACGCCACTTTGCGGGCGTCGCTGCCGAGCCCGACACCGCGAGGGTGACGTTTCTGGGTGTCGAGCCCATCGAGGTGTTGCGGTTCGGGCCCGGACCCGACCGGATGGTGCATTACGTCTCGGTCGGTTGCTCGCGCCATCCCATGGGTGACCCCGGCCAGCTGCTTGCCGATCCGGTGCACGGCCCCCGGGCCGAAATCGTGGTGAGCCTGCGGTCCTCGGGTTCTGACACCGGGCTGGCCCGCAGTCTTGCCGCGGTCGCGGCCGCGCCGGTGGTCGAAGGGGTGGTGCTGGCGCCCGATGCGCTGATCGACCTCGGGGGTCCGCTGTGGACGGGGCCCTCGGGTCCGGTGCCGTTCACCGCGGTGTTGCTGGGCGACAGCGACATCGCCGAGTTGACGCTGTCCCCGCCGCGGGAGCCGGTGCGGTTCTTGTCGGCCACCCCGATCACCGCGACCGAGGCAGCGTGGGTGCGGCTCAAGGGCGCCGAGGCGATGCGCGAAGCCTGGCGCGCCGACGGTGTGGACGTCTTCGACCCGGACCGTCCAGCCTCCCAGCCTCAGTAGCCGCGGCGCTCAGAGCCAGCCGTTGCGGCGGAACGCGCGGTAGAGCACCGCGGAGATCACACCCATGCCCGCCACCACCGCCGGATAGCCGAACGCCCAGTGCAGCACCGGCATGCGGTCGAAATTCATGCCGTAGATTCCCGCGATCATGGTCGGGACGGCGATGATGCCGGCCCAGGCCGACATCTTGCGCATGTCGGTGTTCTGCTGCATGCCCACCCGCGCCAGCGCGGCCTGCACCAGCGAGCTGAGCAACTCGTCGTACCCGGCGATCTGCTCGGCTGCGCGGGTCTGGTGGTCGGCGACGTCGCGCAGATAGCGCCGTACCTCTTTGGAGATCAGGTCCCGGTAGTCGTTCTGCATCCGTTCAAACGGCACCGACAGGGGCGCGACCGCGCGCCGCAACTCCACGACCTCGCGCTTGATCTGGTAGATCGGCTCGACGTCGGTGCGGGTCCCGGGCGCGAACGCCGTCTCCTCGATGACATCGATGTCGCTTTCCATGAGGTTGGTCACCTCGACGTAGCGGTCCACCACGTAATCGGCGATGGCGTGCATCACGGCAAACGGGCCCAGTCGCATCTGCTCGGGATCGGCGTCCATCCGTTTGCGGACTTGCGCCAGACCGCTGTGCTCGCCGTGGCGGACGGTGACCACGAAGGTCTTGCCGACGAAGATCATGATCTCGCCCGTTTCGACGATCTCGCGCGGCAGTACCGCCGATTCGTGCGGCACGTAGTTGACGGTCTTCAGCGCCAGGAACAACGTGTCGTCGTAGCGCTCCAGCTTGGGTCGTTGATGCGCCTGAACAGCGTCTTCGACGGACAACGGGTGCAGTTGGAAGGTGGCGGCCACGCCCTGCATCTGGGCCGCGTCCGGCTCGTGCAGGCCGACCCAGACGAATGCTTCTCGGCCACCAGCCTCGATCTCGCGCACCTTGGCCCGCGCGCCGGCGGGGGTGAATTCGCCGGGAATCCGCTCGCCGTCCGCATAGACACCGCAGTCGACCAGCACTCGGGGTGTCGGGTCTTGCAACGCCGTCATGGCCGCTCTCCCTCCGGCGCAGGTGCCGGTCAAATGCTACGCGTGTGGCGCCAACCTGCACGGTGAGCACGAGCCAGGGCCGGAGGTCCCGAAGTTTCGGCGACGACGCCGGTGCGCTAGTTTCGACCCGGACCAAAGCAGACCAGCCGAACCCGTTCGAGGAGCACTTGACGTGAGCACAACCCCACTCAAGGTGGCCGTCACCGGCGCCGCCGGCCAGATCGGCTACAGCCTGTTGTTCCGCCTGGCCAGCGGCTCGTTGCTCGGCCCCGACCGGCCGATCGAACTGCGCCTGCTGGAGATCGAGCCCGCCCTCAAGGCGCTCGAGGGCGTCGTCATGGAGCTCGACGACTGTGCCTTCCCGCTGCTGTCGGGTGTGCAGATCGGCTCGGACGCGAACAAGATCTTCGACGGCGTCAACCTGGCGCTGCTGGTCGGCGCCCGCCCGCGTGGTCCGGGCATGGAGCGCAGCGACCTGCTCGAGGCCAACGGCGCGATCTTCACCGCACAGGGCAAGGCCCTCAACGCGGTCGCGGCCTCCGACATCCGGGTGGGTGTCACCGGCAACCCGGCCAACACCAACGCGCTGATCGCGATGACCAACGCCCCCGACATCCCCAACGAGCGCTTCTCGGCGCTGACCCGCTTGGACCACAACCGGGCCATCTCGCAGCTGGCCGCCAAGACCGGCGCCAAGGTCACCGACGTCAAGAAGATGACCATCTGGGGCAACCACTCCGCGAGCCAGTACCCGGACGTGTTCCACGCCGAGGTCGGTGGGCGTAACGCCGCCGAGGTCGTCAATGACCAGGCCTGGATCGAGAACGACTTCATCCCCACCGTCGCCAAGCGCGGCGCGGCGATCATCGACGCGCGGGGCGCCTCCTCGGCCGCCTCCGCGGCTTCGGCCACCGTCGACGCCGCCCGCGACTGGCTGCTGGGCAGCCCGGACGGTGACTGGGTGTCGATGGCCGTGGTCTCCGACGGCTCCTACGGTGTGCCGGAAGGCCTGATCTCCTCGTTCCCGGTCACCACCTCCGGCGGTGACTGGAGCATCGTGCAGGGGCTGGAGATCGACGACTTCTCCCGCAGCCGCATCGATGCCTCGACCGCTGAGCTGGCCGAGGAGCGCGAGGCCGTCACCGGCCTGGGCCTGATCTGAGGCGCTAAGCCCGGCGGGCGACTTCCGGTGCGAGTTGCACCCGGGAAGTGAGCCCGAACCGAGCTCGACAGCTGCCGGTGCGCGCAGCGCGGCCGTCGTGCAGCGACGGTCAGATCGCCCCTTGCCACAGCGGTATCGCCTGGCACCAGCCGACGATGGCAGCGATCTGGTGGTACGCCGATGTGATGCCGGCAAAACATCAGCGAAAGAGCGTAGCCGCGCACGCGGGATGCGCTGGCTGCCCCCAGCCGATCGAAAGAATGCGAAACCAGCGAAGTACCCTGGACTATCGATGCCCGAGAACCTTGCGATGAACAGCTCGCCGATCGTCATCGGAGACGAAGAGATCTTCGAAGCCCACACGGGCGGGAAGATCTCCGTCGACCTCAAAACCCCGCTGGACACCCAGCGCGCGTTGTCGATCGCCTACACCCCGGGGGTGGCGCAGGTCAGTCGCGCCATCGCCGCCGACCACACGTTGGCGGCCCGCTACACCTGGGCGCACCGGCTGGTGGCCGTGGTCAGCGACGGAACGTCGGTCCTGGGGCTCGGTGACCTTGGCCCGGCGGCGTCCCTGCCGGTGATGGAGGGCAAAGCGGCGCTGTTCAAGACCTTCGCCGGCCTGGACTCCATTCCGATCGTGCTGGACACCAAGGACCCGGACGAGATCGTCGAGACGCTGGTGCGGCTGCGCCCGTCGTTCGGGGCGGTGAACCTGGAGGACATCTCCGCGCCGCGGTGCTTCGAGATCGAGCGGCGCGTGATCGAGGCGCTGGACTGCCCGGTGATGCACGACGACCAGCACGGCACCGCGATCGTGGCCCTGGCGGCGCTGCTGGGTGCGGCCAAGGTGCTCGACCGCGACATCGCGTCGCTGCGAGTGGTGGTCTCCGGTGCCGGGGCCGCGGGTGTGGCGTGCGCGAACATCCTGCTCTCGAGGGGCATCTCGGAGATGATCGTGCTGGATTCGCAGGGCGTGCTGCATCCGGAGCGCTCCGGAATGAACGACATCAAGCTCGAGCTGGCGCAGCGGACCAATCCTCGTGGACTTACCGGTGGTCTGGCCGAGGCGCTGGCCGGTGCCGACGTCTTCCTGGGCGCCTCCGGTGGCGTGGTGCCCGAGGAGCTGATCGCGTCGATGGCTCCGGGTGGGGTGGTGTTCGCACTGTCGAACCCCGATCCCGAGATCCACCCTGACCTGGCAGCCAAGTACGCGGCGGTGGTGGCGACCGGTCGCAGCGATTTCCCCAACCAGATCAACAACGTACTGGCCTTCCCCGGCGTGTTCCGTGGTGCGCTGGACGCCGGTGCGCGACGCATCACCGAAGCGATGAAGTTGGCTGCGGCAGAGGCGATTTTCTCCGTCGTCGCCGACGAGCTGGCACCGGACCGTATCGTGCCCAGCCCGCTGGACCCCCGGGTCGAGCCGGCCGTTGCTGCGGCCGTCGCGGCGGCCGCAGAGTCCGCGTCGTAGAGCGCCCGGTGCCCAGGCGACATCACCTGCGCCGCCTGGCGCTGGGATGCGCGGCTGTGCTGATCGCCGGTTGTGGTGCCCATCCGGGGCCGCCGCCACTGGGCGTGGGCATGTCGCTGGATCCGCAGTCGCAGGTCCTGGGCCACCTGTATGCGAGCGCGCTGCGCGGTACCGGCGCCGCGGTGCTCCTTGAGGCCGTCGAAGATCCGGTAACCGGGTTGGACGCGGGGGAGTTGACGGTCGTTCCCGGTTTCACCGGCCGTTTCTTGGTGATGTTCGCCCGCGACTCGGTGGCGCGCTCCGATCGGGGCGTCTACCGGGCGTTGGCCGGCGCGCTGCCGGAGGGCCTCGCGGTCGGCGACTACGCGATGACCGCCGAGGACAAACCCACATTGGCCGTCACGAAGACGACCGCGACCGCGTGGGGAGGCACCGACTTGCCCACGCTCGTCCGGCATTGCGGCGGACTGACCGTCGGCGCTGTCGCGGGCGTGCGGGTCCCGCGCGTGGTGGGCCGGTGCACGCTCCCGAAGCTACGTGAGTTCGCTGATGACGCAGCGTTGTTCGCTGCACTGAAGGCCCGCCAGATCACCGCGGCATGGTCCAGTACCGCCGACCCCGACGTGCCGGAAGGCATGGTGCTGCTCGCCGACACCCGCCCCGCGCTGGTGCGCGCCGAGAATGTGGTGCCGCTGTATCGCCGTAATGAGTTGACCGAAGCCCAACTGCTGGCGGTCAATCAGGTGGCCGGCGTGCTGGACACCGACGCCTTGATCGAGATGCGCCGGCAGGTGGCCGACGGTGCCGACCCGCAGGCTGTCGTGGACGCCTTCTTGGACGAGCACCCACTCGGCAGATAGCCGGGCCTACTGGGGCCTGAGCTTGGGGAGGGCGAACGAGAAAAGGCGCTGGTAGCGCGAGCCCAGGACGCGCACGAGCAGGTCCAGCACTCGCGCGTCGTTTCCGATGAGCACGCGAGCCCGGTTCTTGCTGACGCCGTCGAGGATCACCCGGGCCGCCTCTTCGGCGGTGGTGGAGGCTAGTTTCCGGTCGAAGAAGTCGGCCATGGCCGCGGCGTCCAAACCCTCGGCGACGGTGGCGTTGCGGGCGATCGCGGTCTTGATGCCGCCCGGGTGCACCGTGGTGACCTTGACCGGGTGCTTGTTGATGGCCATCTCCTGGTTCAACGCCTCGGTGAAGCCGCGGACCGCGAACTTCGCCGCGTTGTAGGCGGCCTGGCCGGGCATGGCCAGCAGCCCGAACAAGCTGGAGATGTTGATGACGTGGCCGTCGCCGGACTCGATCAGATGCGGCAGGAAGGCCTTGGTGCCGTTGACCACGCCCCAGAAGTCGACGTCCATCACCCGTTCGATGTCCTTGAACGGGCTGATCTCGACGTCGCCGCTGAACGCGATGCCGGCGTTGTTGTAGATCTGGTTGACCTTGCCGAAGTGCTCTTTGACCTCTTCGGCGTAGGCGAGGAACGCTTCCCGCTCGGTGACGTCGAGGCGATCGGCCTTGACCCGTACCCCCAGCGCTTTCAGCCGCCGCTCGGTCTGGGCGAGCCCCTCGGTGTCGACGTCGCTGATCGCCAGTTGCGCTCCGGAGCGGGCCAGTTCGATGGCCAGCGCTTGACCGATGCCTGAGCCGGCACCGGTGACGACGGCGACTTTCCCCGCGAATCCCTGCATGTGCTCTCCCCAACGGTTGGTGGAACCCCGAGCGTATCCGGTACCGCTGGTACCGCATTGACTGCCCTCGGTGAGCGTGCGCAGTTGCCCAGCAAGACGCGGCGTGTTGCGCACAAACACGCACACTCGCCGGTGGCAAACACGCACACTCGCCGGTGGAAGGCCTAGCCGAATGCCGAGTCGATGATCTCCTGCTGTTCGACCGCGTGCACCTTCGACGACCCCGATGACGGCGCCGACATCGCCCGTCGCGAAATGCGCTTGACCCCGGTCAGCTTCTCCGGCAACAGCTCCGGCAGCTCCAGGCCGAACCGCGGCCACGCGCCCTGGTTGGCCGGCTCCTCCTGCACCCAGAAGAACTCCTTGGCATTCGGGTAGCGGTCCAGCGTTGCGGCGAGGCGGCGCTTGGGCAGCGGGGCCAACTGTTCGATTCGCACGATCGCGATGTCGTCCCGGCCGTCCTTGGCCTTGCGGGCGGCCAACTCGTAGTAGAGCTTGCCGCTGGTCAGCAGCACCCGGGCGACCTTGCTGCGATCGCCCACGCCGTCCTCGTAGGTGGGTTCTTCGAGCACCGAGCGGAACTTGACGTCGGTGAAGTCCTTGACGTCGCTGATCGCCGCTTTGTTGCGCAGCATCGACTTCGGCGTGAACACGATCAGCGGACGCCGGATCCCGTCGAGGGCATGGCGGCGCAGCAGGTGGAAGTAGTTCGACGGCGTCGAGGGCATCGCAATCGTCATCGAGCCCTCCGCCCACAGCTGCAGGAACCGCTCGACGCGTCCCGAGGTGTGGTCCGGTCCCTGGCCCTCGTGGCCGTGCGGCAGCAGCAGCACCACGTTGGACAGCTGGCCCCACTTGGCCTCGCCGGAACTGATGAACTCGTCGATGATCGACTGGGCGCCATTGACGAAGTCGCCGAACTGCGCTTCCCACAACACCAGGGCTTCGGGGTTGCCGACGGTGTAGCCGTACTCGAAGCCGACCGCGGCAAACTCGGAGAGCGGCGAGTCATAGACCAGGAACTTGCCGCCGCTCGGGGTGCCGTCGGCGTTGGTGGCCAGCAGCTGCAACGGGCTGAACTCCGCGCCGTTGGCCTGGTCGATGATCACCGAGTGGCGCTGCGAGAAGGTGCCTCGGCGGGTGTCCTGCCCGGACAACCGGATCAGCTTGCCTTCGGCGACCAGCGAACCCAGTGCCAGCAGCTCGGCGAACGCCCAGTCCACCTTGCCCTCGTAGGCCATCTCACGGCGTCGCTCCAACACCGGCAGGACCCGTGGGTGCACGGTGAAGCCCTCGGGAACGGCTAAGAACGCGTCGCCGATGCGGGCCAGCATCGCCTTGTCCACCGCGGTGTTCAGGCCGCGCGGCACCTGCTGCTCGGACTCCACCGACTCGCTGGGCAGCGCGGCGTGCTTCTCCAGTTCGCGAATCTCGTTGAACACCCGCTCCAGTTGGCCGTGGTAGTCGCGCAGTGCGTCCTCGGCCTCCTTCAGCGAGATGTCGCCACGGCCGATCAGGTCTTCGGTGTAGCTCTTGCGGACGCTGTTCTTGGTGCCGATCACGTCGTACATGTACGGGTTGGTCATCGACGGGTCGTCGCCCTCGTTGTGCCCGCGGCGGCGGTAGCACAGCATGTCGATGACGACGTCGGTGTGGAACTTCTGCCGGAAGTCCACCGCCAGTCGGGCCACCCAGTCGCAGGCCTCCGGGTCGTCGCCGTTGACGTGGAAGATTGGCGCGCCGATCATCTTGGCCACGTCGGTGCAGTATTCGCTGGAGCGTGAGTAGTCCGGCGCTGTGGTGAAACCGATCTGGTTGTTGACCACGATGTGGATGGTGCCGCCGACCCGGTAGCCGGGCAGCAGTGCCATGTTCAGCGTCTCGGCCACCACGCCCTGGCCGGCGAACGCGGCGTCGCCGTGCAGCATCATCGGGACGACCGAGAACGGCGGCTTGTCTTCGGTGCCCGAGGCGCCGCGGCCCAGCAGGTCCTGGCGAGCACGGACCAATCCTTCGAGCACCGGGTCCACGGCCTCCAGGTGCGACGGGTTGGCGGTCAGCGACACCTGAATGTCGTTGTCGCCGAACATCTGCAGGTACACCCCTGTGGCACCCAGGTGGTACTTGACGTCGCCGGAGCCGTGCGCCTCGGCCGGGTTGAGGTTGCCCTCGAACTCGGTGAAGATCTGCGAGTAGGGCTTGCCGACGATGTTGGCCAGCACATTGAGCCGGCCGCGGTGCGGCATGCCGATGACAACTTCGTCGAGGCCGTGCTCGGCGCACTGGTCGATGGCCGCGTCCATCATCGGGATGACGGTCTCGGCGCCCTCCAGGGAGAACCGCTTCTGGCCGACGTACTTGGTCTGCAGGAAGCTTTCGAACGCCTCGGCGGCGTTGAGCTTACTCAGAATGTATTTCTGCTGCGCCACAGTCGGTTTGATGTGCTTGACTTCGACGCGCTCCTGCAGCCACTGCTGCTGCTCGGGCTCGAGGATGTGGGTGTACTCGACGCCGACATGGCGGCAGTAGGCGTCGCGCAGCACCGACAGGATCTCGCGCAGCTTGCGGATGTCACCGCCGGGCAGGCCCTCGACTTTGAATTCGCGGTCCAGGTCCCACAACGTCAGGCCGTGGCTCTGCACGTCCAGATCGGGGTGGCTGCGGAACCGGGTGTTATCCAGGCGCAGCGGGTCGATGTCGGCCATCAGGTGGCCGCGGTTGCGGTAGGCGGCGATCAGCTCGACGACGCGGGCGTTCTTGTCGACGACCGAGTCCGGGTTGTCGGTGCGCCACCGCACCGGCTCGTAGGGGATGGACAGTTCGAAGAAGATCTCGTCCCAGAACGCGTCGGAGAGCAGCATCTCGTGCACCGTGCGCAGGAAGTCGCCCGATTCCGCGCCCTGGATGATGCGGTGGTCATAGGTCGAGGTGAGGGTGATGACCTTGCCCACCCCGAGTTCGGCGATCCGCTGCTCGCTGGCGCCCTGGAACTCGGCGGGGTACTCCATCGCGCCGACGCCGATGATCGCGCCCTGCCCGGCCATCAGCCGTGGCACCGAGTGCACGGTGCCGATGGTGCCGGGGTTGGTCAGCGAGATGGTCACCCCGGCGAAGTCCTCGGCGGTGAGCTTACCGTCGCGGGCTCGACGCACGATGTCTTCATAGGCGTCGACGAACTGCGCGAAGCGCAGCGATTCCGAGCCCTTGATGGCAGCCACCACCAGGGAGCGCTTGCCGCCGGCGCCTTGCAGGTCGATAGCCAGCCCCAGGTTGGTGTGGGCCGGTGTGACGGCGTTCGGCTTGCCGTCGACCTCGGCGAAATGCCGATTCATGTTGGGGAACTGCTTGACCGCCTGCACGATCGCGTAACCCAGCAGGTGGGTGAACGAGATCTTGCCGCCGCGAGTGCGTTTGAGCTGGTTGTTGATGACGATGCGGTTGTCGATCATCAGCTTGGCCGGCACGGCGCGCACGCTGGTTGCCGTCGGCACCTCCAGGGAGGTGGACATGTTCTTGACCACTGCCGCCGCGGCGCCACGCAACACCTGCAGCTCGTCGTCGGCGAGGGGTGGCGGTGCTTGCGAG
>NZ_UWOA01000065.1:0-22272 GCF_900604305.1 Mycobacterium sp. P7213 | reverse complement strand
TGAGGTGAGCCCCTCGTAGTGGTCCAGTCGTTGTGGGACTCTGATGCCCGATCTTCGGGCAGGAAGAATCGACGACGACATGGCAGCCAAGAAGCGCCGGCGGCACACGCCGGATCAGATCATCCGCAAGCTCGCCGAGGGCAACAAGCTCCTCGGCGCCGGCCAGGAGCTCTCCGAGGTGTGCCGGCACCTGGAGATCACCGAGTCGACCTGGCATCGCTGGGTCGCCCAGTACGGCGGCATGAAGGCCAGCGACGCCAAACGCCTCAAGGAACTCGAGGCCGAGAACGCCCGGCTGAAGAAGCTGGTGGCCAACCAGGCCCTCGACATCGACATGCTCAAGGAGATCTCGGAGGGAAACTTCTAACCCCGAACCGCAAGCGCAGCGCCGTGGCGATGCTGCGCGACCGGTTCGGGGTCTCCGAGCGGCGAGCCTGCACGGTGGTGGGTATCCATCGCTCCACGATGCGCCTGACGCCGTCACCGACCAGCGATGAGGAAGACCAGCTGCGGGCCTGGCTGCGGAAGTTCTCCACCGACCGGCCGCGCTGGGGATGGCGACGCGCAGCCATCGCGGCGCGGCGAGCCGGCTGGGTGACCAACAACAAGCGCATCCGCCGGCTGTGGCGCGACGAGGGGCTACGAGTGCCGCAGCGCCGCAGGAGGAAACGCTTGACCGGTATCGGGGCCGCGGTCGGGGCGATGTGCCCGATCGCACCGAACGTGATCTGGGCGATGGACTTTCAGTTCGACACCACCGCCGACGGGCGCACCATCAAGATGCTCAACGTGATCGACGAGTTCACCCGCGAAGCGTTGGCGATCCACGTCGACCGCGCCATCAACGCCGACGGCGTCGTCGACGTCCTCGACCGCCTGGCCCTGATGCACGGGGATCACCCTGGCAGAACGCCTGGATCGAATCGTTCAACGGCCGCCTGCGCGACGAACTGCTCAACTCGTGGCGCTTCGACTCCCTGCGCGAAGCCCAAGTGATCATCGAAGACTGGAGGATCGACTACAACGCCAACAGACCGCATTCGGCCCACCGCGGACTCAGCCCAGCCGAGTTCGCCCTACAGTGGACCACGACCCACCAACCCCAAGCCGCATAACGACTGGACCATCAAATGGGTCCCCCTCACGGCTTTCCGCGTGGCAGTTCTACGCCCGATAAAGCAGGAGCCATCTCGACAAGCTGGCTCAGGAGATCATCCGTTTGCGCCGTGCCGCAGGGCAGCAGCGAACGCGTCTTGATCGGCGCGCCGGCGGATCAACTGGTCCGGCGTCAGGCGCGCTTCAGTGGCATCAAGTACGTCATCGTGATCATCGTAGGGGGCCAAGTTGATTCGGACTTCGAGGTCGGTCGCGGCCAGGATGCGCAACAGCACAGGAAGTGACGGTTGCCGCGCGCCCGATTCGATGCGAGCGATCGTCGACTGTGGCATATCAGCCAAATCTGCGAGCTGCCGCTGCGATACACCGGCCCGGCTCCGGGCCACTTTCAACAGATTTCCGGCAAGCCGCTCGGCGTGCCCGACACCCGTCGGCCCCATTCGCGCCATACCACCACGATAGCCAATCAGCTATCGCACGTTCGATATGTCACCGGGCGCATGAGAATGCGCGCGAGACTTGAAATATGCGTCGACGTGCATGACACGTTCGTGAGACACATGACAAGGACATGACACCGCCGCTGAGAATACGACACGCAGCGTGAGACCCTACAAGCGCCTTGTAGGTTCTCAAACTTCGTGTCATTTAGCGATGCCCTGACCTGCGGCGATGCACATCGTCTCACGTTGTGTCATCGGGGGCTGTCTCAAATTCGTGGCATTTCCTAGTCGCGTGTACTCGCCAATCTGGCCTACGAGCGCAACCGCAGGGGCACTCGGCCCCAGATCGACTAGCTCCGATGACAGTCCATTCGTAGGCTTTAGATACCGACTACCCCCTCGCTTTCCCAGCGCCGCCGCGCTCCCGCGACCACTTCTTTCACAATCTCCACGGGGTCCCGGATTTCCGCTGACGATATTGTCTGATCTAAAAGCGCCTCGTGCACCACCTCGTCGCGACCGTGCATGCGACGCTCGACTAGGTCGTCGCCCGTGTAGCCTCGCTCAGCCAACCTCCGCTCCACCTCTGCCGGACTCCCCGGCCGCAGCAGTGCAGTATGTATCCGTGGTCGATAGCGAGGAATCATTCGACATGCTATCTTCGCAAGCGCATCTAAAAACCATATATCGTCCGACGATACTGCGGTCTCCACCCGATCAAGACGGTCTCCGTAGTAGTTTCCGAGGATGTAGTCCCACTCGCAGAAAGTCGATCGGCGTATTAAGTCTTGAAATTGTTCCCGAGAGACGAACTCATAATCTGCACCGTCAATCTCACCGGCGCGCTTGAGCCGCGAAGTAGTTGGGATTATCAGTCCATAGCCCATCGACATTGCCGTTCGACAGATATGACTTTTTCCGACGGTTGAGGGTCCGGACAAAACAATTAGCATCAATAGGCCTCGGTAAATAACTGGAGCTGGCTCGGGCTCATCCCATTTCGCCTCAAGAACGGTGCCACCTGATCAACACACGCCGATCGATAGTCGAAGGACCGGAACTCGCCGGGATACATCTCCGCATATGTGCTCTCACTTCCCTCAGGCACGAATATGTTGTGAAAATTATACGGGCTTGTGTAGGGGAAATGCTGGTCGGGATTCTCAAGTGCCCTAGCCGCTTCCGCGATCGCACCAGCCTTTTCAGTCCGGAATGTCTCGTATCTTCCTTCTGCAGTCAGAACGCCTAACTGGCAAACGAACTTCGCACGCCGCCGCCGAGAGTGTTCCATGAGATCCAGCACGCCCTGGGATCCCAAAGCTCGCCACCAACGCTTAGTATCAGGACCTGGCAGTATTGCATCCCTATCAAAGTCGGAATTAAAATGTTCCACGAATAGCATCGTGTCCTCGATCAGCACCGGGTATGTGCGTGCCCGTGCAGCGAAACGCGCGATCCTGCGCAACGGGTCTTCGACGAGGATGCGTTCGGGCCCCCACCCCTGACCTTCTACCTGCGGTTCAGGAACCGATGATGCCAGATCCGAGATTTCCAACCGCACACCGGAGGACCTGAATAGATAACTATACTGTCCGCGTTTGACGTGGCTGCCGGTGGCAAAATAGGCAAGTGGATAAACGAGACCTCGAGAGATGGTATCGATACTCTGGCGAGCGCCGTCACTCAGGCGAACCCTAAAAGAACTCAGAGGCTCCATCTGCCGCGGACACTCAAAAATTGTCGCATCTTCTCCAAGAGTATCGCACCACCGAAAGCCGGCGTCGATCAGCATCTGGGTTTCTCGTGCCGGAATTCCAGGTGTCGATGCGGTTACCGCAAGTGCATCTGTAGTCGCAAACATAACATCTGCCGCGATAGAGTAGGCGTCACGCAACTCGATATCTTTCGAGTCATTTAGCTGAATGTATATGCCTTCGGTCGGCCAATTACTCGTCCGCAAGCGATACTCTGCGCTAACGGTAAAACTGGCGTATCCGTCCACCGTGACATTGAGCGATCCGAACGCAGCATGCCTTCGCTCGTTCTCGATGGACGCTGGATCGGACATATTCTCCGTATCCACGTATACTGTCGAGAACTTCACGAGAAGAACACCACGAAGGCTATCGGAAACTGCTGGAATCCATTCCCATCGACAATTCGACGCTGAGCAACGACAGAAACGTCGATCGCTTCGTCTGACACCAGCTTCATCGAGGCGCTCACCGCTACCGTTGGGACATTCGGATTTGGGCTGGCCAGTACAAGACTCGGTGTTGCCCCTTTGGGTACAGCCACTCTTTCAACGGTGGTCGATGTTGATTGGCCATCTGGAAGCGATATGAGCGCCTGACCCGCCAAAGGTGAATGATCACGGAGCCTCTTTATCGTGCTATTTTGTAGGCCTATCTCAGCCTCCTGCGTCGACAGCTTCGCAGGCAGAGTGCGGATTTCCTGTATTTCCTTGAGATACGACCCCACCACGATCAAGCCGCCTGCTATTGCACCAATTCCCGCAATGGCGAACGCCGATTTCCAACGCCTCTGAAGCCACTCGCCAGCAATTGCCAGCTGCCTCCTGCTGTTAGATATATCCGCTTGTTTCCTCTGAGGAAAAGGGTCGGCGTCTTCGGCGAGTATCTTTCGCCAACTCTGACCATAATGATGGCTCTTCGCGCTGAAAACATCTCTGAAATCCGTTGTGAGGTCTGTGTCCGCCACTCTGTAAAAGTGGCAAGCACCAATTTTCTCGCCTACTCTGAGCGTGAAGGGGTTGGGACTGGTATTCGCAATATGAAAAACCATTATGCCGCTCCAGTATGGATCAACATATGATGTGGATAGGACCACACCGACGGTGGCATGCGATAGTCGTGGCAAAGTCAAAGCGCCGAGATCGCGGCCCAACGTCAGATATTCTAGAGTGTTTACCGTGATTGTCTCACCAGGTTCGAGTGTGAATTTCCCACCGGTCGCCCTGAGGTCGAATACGTACGGACGTCCCTTAAACCGTTTCCTGCCGCGGCGCCAACGATACCGGTGACTAAGTACGACTGGACCCATCGTAAAACTCAGCCGGTTCCCGAAGAAGTTCGCTTGGAAAATCTGGCGACCTAAGCTGTTTTCATCGACAACATCTTCAGGAGTTGCGAGCAGATTCCCATCGCCCGACGGGTCGCATTCATATTGAATCCGGAGATTCTTACGCCGGACCTCGTCCAATACCTCTTTTCGGCTTAACATTTCATCCTGGACAGTGCTGTGATACCGACGGTGCAATAGAGCGGTGCCGCACCCACTCTTCTCCTCCCCTACGTGATCTTGGAGTTCTGGCGAAATTATACGGATTCCAGGGCGTCACCATAGTCCGTTGGCAGCTGCGGCGAGGCAATTCCGTGCGCGACGCAGACAACGAGGCCCGCAGTTCCCAGCTCACGTGTCTCTGATACGCACGTTCGATACGCCAGCGCGCGCATGAGAATGCGCGCGAGACCTGAAATATGCATCAGCATGCATGACACGTTCGTGAGACACATGACAAGGACATGACACCGCCGCTGAGAATATGACACGCAGCGTGAGACCCTACACGTGTAGGTTCTCATGCTGCGCGTCATACGGTGTCGCTCTGAGCTGCGGCGATGCAGGTTGTCTCACGTGTTGTCATCTGGGTTTGTCTCAAGTTCGTGTCATTTCTTCGGCCGTTCTACTGTCCGTTGTCGATCTATCTGAGGCAGGTCGGGGACGCTGACCTGCGGTGCCTCAGATCAAGTGACAATCGGCAGCGGATGGTTTGCCATTTGAACTGGGGTAAGTGGACTTTCGTGGCGGGGAACGAGCGCGGGCCCGGGCTGTCGGCCAGAAGGAACACTGCTTGGCTCCGGCTGGGACCCGAAGCATGAGACACGAGCCCGCGCTCGTGCCGTCGGCTCGGTCCCATCAGCCTCGTTCACCGCTTCCCGGTACGCCCTGACCATCCTGACCATGCCTGGCCGATTCGCTAGTGGATCTACGATCAGCAACTTGTCGGGTCCGTCGGCCGCGATGACGGTGCCGCACGTTGGGCCACCAGCTGGCTTCGCGCAGCAGTGTGGCGATGGCGGGGACGGTGAGGGTGCGCACCAGGAAGGTGTCGAGGAGGAGCCCACAGCCGATGATGAGGCCGGCCTGGATCATGATGGCGATCGAGCCGGTGGTGAGGCCGAACATGCTGGCGGCGAAGATCAGGCCGGCTGAGGTGATGACGGAGCCGGTGTTGGCGACGGTGCGTAGTACGCCGACGCGGATGTTGGGTCCGGATTCTTCGCGCAGCCGTGAGACGAGCAGCATGTTGTAGTCGGCGCCGACTGCTACCAGGATGATGAATGCCAACAGCGGCACCGGCCAGGCGATTTCGTAGTTGAGTCCCCATTGGAAGATCAGGACGCCGATGCCGAGTGAGGCCAGGTAGTTCAACACGACGGTGCCCAGCAGGTACAGCGGGGCCAGCACGGCGCGCAGCAACACCACGAGGATGAGGCCGACAATGAGCAGGGTGGCGATGGCCAGTTGGGCGAAGTCCGCCCGCAGCAGCCGTTGGATGTCGGAGTTGACGGCGGGGAACCCGGCAACCGAGACGGTGACGTCTGCCAGTGATGTGTTGGGGCGCGCCGCGTTGGCAACGTCGACGATCTCGTGCGCCAGGCGGATTGCTGCGCCACTGTAGGGGTCGGGTGTCGATTCGATGGCGAAGCGTGCGGCTTTGCCGTCGGCTGACAGGAATTGTTTCGCCACATCGGCGAATCGGCGGTTCTCGAAGACGTTGGCGGGCAGGTAGAAGCCGCTGGCAGAGTCTGAGGAGGCGCTGGCGCGAGCCGAGTTCTGCAGTTGGGTGGCGATCTGGCTCATCCCGGACAGCAGTTCGATGTTGCTGTCGGCCAAGGTGTGCACGCCGGTTGCCAGTGCTTGGGCGCCCGAGGCGAGTCGACTGATGCCGTCTTGGAGTCGACCTATGTTGCCGGCCAGATCAGTGGGATCACCGAGGGCTCCGAAGGCCTTGTCCAGGCCGGTCACCGCGTTTTGGACATCGGTGAGGGCGCCAGCCACGGTGGCGTTGCTGGTGGGGTTGTAGTGGTCACCGAGGTCGGCGACCTCGGTGAAGAATCCGCTGTCGCGCAAGCTCACCAGAATCTGAACCTGATCACGGATCTGGGCGCATTGCGGCGTGGTGAGGCACCACGGGGAGGTGTTGAGGGCGGCGGCGAGGGGGTCGAGGATTGTGATGGCGCTTTGGGCTTGTTCCGCCAAAGGTCGCAGCCCGGGGCCGGATTGGATTGCGTGGTCGATGGCCGGGGCGGTCGCTGAAAGCTGTTGGAGCAACGGTCGGAACTGCTGGGCCTGAGCGCCCGCGGACTGAGCTTGAGCCAGTATCCCGGTCAGTGGTGTCAAAGCCCTGCGCAGGGTGGTGTCAAGCTGTGCGAGCCCGCTGGCGAGTTGGTCGGCGCCGTCGGTGAGCTTGGTGAGGTCGTCCTTGCGTTCGTTGCCGTCGGCGACGGCGCCAGCCAACTTGTCACCGATCTGGCCGTTCTGCCACGAGAGTCGGGCCTGTTCGAGGCGCTCTCCGGTGGGCCGGGTGATCCCGGAGACTTTGGTGACGCCGGGGATCTGGGAGATGCGGGAGGCCATTTCGTCGAGGTCTGCCAGCCCCTTACCGGTGCGCATGTCGGTGGGGCTTTCCACCACCAGGAATTCAGGGATGACGATATCTTTGCCGAAGTGGTGGTCCAGCAGCTGGTAGCCCTGGTTGCTCGCGGTGCTGGCGGGCTGGCCTTTGCGGTCGTCGTAGCTGATTTTCATTGTCGCTGCGACTCCTGCCAAGGGCAGTAATATGACCAGGCTGGTGATCAATAACCGGCCGGGGCGCCGGACCACCGCGACCGCGACGCTGTTCCAGTACCGGCGGGTGCGATCGGATTTGGGTTCGCCGATGCCGTGTTTGGACGCGAGCGCCAGCACCGGCGGCAGCAGTGTGACGGTGGCTGCGAATCCGATCAGCACTGCGACCGCACACGAAGGGCCGAGCGCGGCGAACACACTCAGGCGGGCGAACACCATAGCCAAAAACGCGAACGCGACGGTGGCCGCCGAGGCCAGGATCACCCGACCGATGCTGGCGGTAGCGTGGATAACGGCCTGGTCGGCGGGCACGTGTGTGCGCCGCTGCTCGTGATAGCGGCTGATCAAGAATACGGTGTAATCGGTGCCTGCACCCAGCAGGATCGCGGTCATAAACGCCACGGTGAACTGCGAGACAGGCATGCCCAGCTCGCCCAGTACCGATAGCACACCGCGCCCAACGGCCAGGCTCACTGCGATCACCAGCAGCGGCAGCAGCGCGGTGAATACCGACCGGTACACGATCAGCAGGATCAGCGCGATCAAGCCGGCAGTCGCGATCGAAATCAGCAGCAGGTCATGCTCGGCAGAGGCGATCATGTCACTGAAGGTCGCCGTCGGCCCCGTCACATACGCTGTGGTCGACGTGCCGGCGAACACCCCAGCGGCGATATCGCGCACCGCCTGCACGGAGGCGGCCGCGGTGGGGTCACCCAGGGTGCCAGCCACACCCACCGGCAGATACCAAGCTTGGTGATCGTTGCTGACCGCGTGGGCCGCGGTGACAGGGTCGGCCAGCAAGTCTTCAACCAGCAGGACGTGATCGGTGTTGGCGCTGAGCCGCGCCACGAGCTGCTCGTAGTGCTGCCGCACCGCGGGGGTTAACCCGGCGGGGTCTTCCATCGCCACGAACACCATCGTTTTGGAACCCTGTTCGCTGAACGCCGCGCTCATGCGGTCCACCGTTTGAAACGACGGGACATCGCCGGGGAGCAGATTTACCGACTGCTGCCGCACCACCGTCTCCAGCTGAGGAAACAGCAGCGCCAGCACGAGCGCAACGCCGACCCATGCCCCCATCACCAGCGCCTTGTGTCGCACCGTGAACCCGGCCAGGGCGGCCAATCGCACGCTGTACTCGCTGGAAGCGGCCGCAGGGGCCGAACCGCCAGTCCGTTTCGGCAGTGTCGCTGTGGTACCCGAGAAGTCCCGATCGCCGTCGATCACCCCACCCCCCATCAAACGAAACTTTCGATATCGCTACGCTACTCATAGTGCCACAGTGGTCGAAACGGGTGCTATTCCGGGCCCCACGCGCGGCCCGGCGTAGGCCATTGCGGAATGAACCATTAACGACGTGCGGCGAGATCTACCTCGGAGTCGTAGGCCTCGGGGACGTCATAGCGGACCACCCGGACCCGCCCTTGCGGCAGGCACGCCATGTAGCCATGGTGCCGGCCGTACAACTCCCAGGCGGTGACCTCCGGATGGGCGTCAACGTCGATGCCGTGTCCGCTCGAAAAGCCAAGGTGCAGCGCACCGCCATCACCGCACCATGCCTGCGTGCACACCGCGCCGGCGAAGTCCAGCAGTGGGATCTCATGAGTCGCGACCCGGGCGGGGTCGATGAACACTGCCTCGATCGGAAAGTCACCGACAGCGGGCAACGTAAGCAGCAGCGGACTGTAGATGACCACCTCATTGCCGTCATCGAAGCCCAACATCAGCCCGCCACGCAGCGACACCCGCTGCACAGTGCACGCTTGGATCCATTGGGTGTACATGGCGCCTCCATCAACCGTCGAGCGATGCACAAATGGTACTATTGGTAGCGCTACACTACTAGCGGTAGCAATCACTGGGTGTCACGGAGCCAATCCGGAACACGATGGCACTGCCAGCGACGAACCGTTTCGCTGGGCTACCGTTGGTGCCATAATCGGCCCAAGCGCGCAACGCCGGCCAAAAACCCGGAAGCAGCGAGGTGAGCGAGGTGAGCAGCCGGTTGCAGTTCGGCCACGATGACAGCAAGGACGATGACGACATCGACCCCCGCCGGATCCGGTCTCGCAATCGCCTACTGGACGCAGCGGCCGCACTGCTCACCAGCGGCGGCGTTGAGGCCGTCACCATTGATGCGGTCACCAAAGCCTCCAAGGTGGCTCGCACCACCCTCTACCGTCATTTCAACAGCTCGTCGCAGCTGCTTGCAGCGACCTTCGAGCGGCTACTGCCCCAAGTCACCCCGCCTGCACCCGCCAGTGGAACGCTGCGCGAACGGCTCATCGAACTGCTCACCCGCCAGGCCGCCTTATTCGACGACGCCCCGCTGCACGTCACCGCGCTGGCCTGGCTCGCCCTGGGCCCCACCGCAACCACCGATCACGCCAGTACCGAGCACGCCCCTAGGGCCCTGCGCGCACGAGTCATTGACCAATACCGACAACCCTTCGACGCCATACTGCAAAGCGCCGAAGCCCGCGCTGAACTCGGCGACTTCGACGTCGAACTCGTACTGTGCCAACTCATCGGGCCATTCGCCTTCGCGCGGATGACCGGCCTGCGCACCATGACTGCCCACGACTGCACACGCATCGTCGACGACTTCCTCGCCTCCCACCGACACAAGGACAGGGAACCCGCAACCACACCGGCCGGCGATAATTCAACCGCTGGTCAGGCAGCAAACAGTGCCTCAGGTCAAGCGAGAACGGATGTTGACCGTCTCTCTGGGTGACGACCACGGGGTGGGGATTCGCCACTGGGGTTGCCGATAGGCCGGTCGGCCGGATCTGCCGGTTGCTTGGGCTCGTGTTCACCATCAGTGTGACGAGGTAACTGATGGGTGCGCGACACCCCGCTAAAGTCTTTGTCGGCTCGCTGGGTGCCGCGCTGTAGTGCTCGCAGGCACTGATGGTGACGGTAGAGGTTGATTTGGCCTGCGTCGAGTCCCGGCTTTTGGCCGGCGAGATCGGCTGTCCGACGTGTCGGAACGGTGTGCTGGGCGGTTGGGGGTATGCCCGGGTCCGCCAGGTCGAGTGACCTGCGGCCATGCCGCCACCGTTGCAGCGCACACTGAGTCGAGGCTACGGGCAGTACCCCAGATAGATTGGCAAAGACACGCCGATACCTCAGATGCCGTGACAATGCCCCACGTCAGATGCCAACGGACATCTACGATCTGCGGCTTATGCAGAGATGACCCGGTGCGCCGGCAACCGGCGACGCGCACATCGTTTCGTCACGTGACCGCCAGGTATCTGGTCGCCCCGAGCCGGCAGCACCTCTGAGGCGACCGTCCGGGTGATGATGGCGCTGGCGGCTCCGTCCCAATCAGTGAAGCCGGCCAAGCCAACGCGCAAGGACGCCAAACAGGTTGTCGTCTGACACATTCGTAATCAGCAAAGTAGCCGCGGCAACGCCCAGCGAGGAGATCGCCACCCATACAGCCGTTTTGGCCACCCGAAGGGACTCCAGCGACGACGTCAGAGACGCTGCCGCAGTCAAAATGCCGCGATAATCCTCGTCTGCGGCCAGCAGCGTTTCGAGCATTCCCATCTGTTCATTCAGTAGGTGCTCATTCATGTTGATCGGCTCACGTATCTCACGGCCGCGTTCGACGCCTTCGGCGACGAGAAACGGCGCTTCTTCGAAGAAGAACTGTGCCGGGTCTCGCCGCCAGCCGCGTCCGTTGTATGCCCGAATGTCTCGGTCAATGCTGCTCATGTCGACGCTGAGGGTCAGCAAGCTAGCTCGTAGGCGGCCCAGCTGGCCGTGTTGGCGGGCAGCGTCTCGCATCGATGCGTACCGCCCCTGACACACTTCCAGCATTTCGCTTATGGACAACCGTAAAAAATAGTCCTCAACCGCGCCTCGGACGTAGTAAGCGATCGAACTGTCATTCTGGCCAAGCCCATAGGACGTAAGCTCCTTCGTGAGGCCGGCGAGGATCTCGGTTCGGTTGCCCCAAATCGCCCACGTTCGGCGATCCTCCATGTCCGAGTCAGTTCGTATATCCCGCTCCCCGATGGTCATTGCCGGGAGCTTGCTCGACCTCTGAACGTAGACCGTATGCGGAAGCCCGAGGGCGCGAACAGCTCCATCAACCCCTCTCGCTGGACGCGTCTCGGGGTAGGCACTTATCTCATCGAACAGGACGACATCCAGTAAAGGCTGCGGCTGTCCATTTGTTGCAAAAAACCCGGGCCACTTAGCGGAAAACCATTGCCGTGCAGCACCATGCAGGCGACCTCGTTCCTCTTGCACCCTTCGGAACGCCACAAAATCGGGGTCCAAGGGTCGTGGCCACTCCCCACCCCGCTTACCCCAATACATTTCAGGCTGGTAATCCCGGTGCCAAGCCTCATCGAGCCGAGATATCGCGTCGTCATCAAGATCGAACTTCGCCATGACAGCCGTGATCCCTTGGCCGATCTGAAGAGCTTTGAGTTCGACTCGATCGAACTCTTTGGGCATCTTTCGACGGACGGCATCATGGCCGATGGCATTGCTACCGCGACGTACAACCTCGCCGAGGTTCCACCACGTCCAGCGGGCTCCCGATCTAGCCTCGTCGGGAGTAGGCATATAGCGGCGGCCGAGCATTCGTAATTGCTTTGTATCCCAGCGGTTTCGATTTATTGCTTGGTCCAGATTTTCCTTAACACTCGGTGGGAAGAGTTCGACGACGAACAGCGACGGGATTCGAACATGGTCAGTGGGTGGAACGGTGCACTCATCCTCATCGCCCCATCGGAAGCCGGCTAGCGCCCTGCGGTGGGCGCGGTACTGCATATTTAGGTTGATGAGGTAGTCGATCGGCGTCAGGAACCGATCAGGCGCCAGCTTGGCTGATCGCGTACGTCGCACCCCATAGAGAACTTTCTCGATGCGTTCAAGACTTCGGTCGCGCTCGTCGCGAGCGGGCTTACGACTTGGGTTCGCCGCAGCGGATTGTCGCGGCTCTTCGCCGGCTGTCTTCTCTTCGGGCCAATCGCCCTCTCCGGTCATGATGACGATGTTAAGTACGCATGGCGACAGCAATCCCCCAGGCGCGCGGACCGCCGCGCGCGTCTCGTCCGCCGAAAGGATCGCAGAGTTGCCTGGAGTCCGCCCAGGTTCGTTGTTGAATCTGTAGCCGTCGCAGTCCGGCGACCAAGTCGAGCGTCGAGCACCGGGCGAGTCCACCGGACTCGGGGTAGACGCCTTCGTGTCCGACGGCCATGTTTCGATAGGGATCTCCCGTCAGTCAGCGTCGACAACAAGAGGAGGTCTGGGCATGCCCGACGTCATTGCCGACCACTACATGCTTCTGAAGGTCGAGCGCCGTAGCGGGACCTTCTCCGTCGTTCGCAAGGCGATTGATGATCGCGACGAATCATTTGTTGCAGTTAAACTGCTCTCCGGTCAGTCCGACGATGTGACCCGGAAGGTCTTCAATAACGAAGCGACGACGCTCAAGAACCTTTCGCACCCGAACATCGTGCGCTGCCGCTGGTCCGGCATAGACGAGACCGCCACCTACGTCCTCGTCCTGGACTGGGTCGAGCGGAACCTCGACGATGTTCTGAAGGCATCCGGGCCTTGGGACTCGTGGGATCGTCTGGCTACCGAGATAGCGCTGCCGTTGGTGGATGCGCTCGCCTACACCCATCTGAAGCAGATAGAGCACCGAGACATCAAGCCGCAGAACGTCCTTGTCTCAGACTCCGGCGTTCCACTGCTCGCAGACTTCGGAATCGCGAAGATCCGGGGCGAGGCACCAGCAACTTCGCATACCGTCGCAGCCTGGCATTCGAAGCCGTACGCACCGCCGGAACTCAACGCAGATATCCAGTACGTGCGAGACGTCTACTCAATGGGTGTTCTCCTCATTCAATGCATGACCCAGGAGCAACTTAAGGACCTCGCAGGTGTCGAACGGGCATTGGAGACAATCCCCGTTCCTCCTGATGTTCGGCATCTGCTGGGCTCGTGCATCGCCACGCAGCCTGACGCCCGGCCTAAGAACGCCGGCGACCTCCTAGGCGGCTTAAAGGCCATCCAACAGCGCAGACGGGCGCAACAGCAGCTCGCGCGAAATCCCGTCTGGCTGCGTCTTACGAAATCGGCGGTCAGAGCGCTGGCGGGTAGCGATGACGCACGACAGGAGGCGATCGGCAAGGCAAACGCCGACCTGTCGGGGGATGTCTACGCCTCCTTCTTCAACGACCAGGAGTCGGGCGAACCCCAGCGTGACAGCATCCGCATCGACGGCGAGGCTTGGAGCTTCACTTTGAAGTCCGACGAGAGCGGCGCTGTGATCATCAAAGCGGCAGAGTTGGACTTCGAGCGACTTGAAAATCACAGGCGCCGAGCACTTCTGGTGCCGAAAATCTTCGACTGGATGTTTAGCCAGCCGGCCAATCCTGTTCTAGCCAGGACCGGCATCGCCACCTTGATCGACACCGTCGATGCCTTCTACGCCGCTCGGGATCACGCGGACCCAACTGACGGAGGGGAGCGAGACGGCGACGAACTATTCGACATCTGGCGTCGAGTACTGAATGCCCGCGAAGAGCTTGCCCGCGGAGAGAAGAAGCCACTTCCCTACAAAAAGTGGCAGGCACGGGGCCGCGAGGCCACGTTCATTCTAGAAACCGCGGTAGATCACGATCTAGTCGGCACAGAATGGCGCGTTCGAGATTTGGTGACCGACCGAAAGCTCGGATGGGGCGAAGTCATCGATCACGAGGCCGACCGAGTTGTCATCCTGAGTGCTCGGAGGTGGGAGGGACTTCCCGACCGGGCCGTCCTCGATCCGCACCTTGGCCCCGACGAAGCGGCTCTGAACCGGCAGCGTAGGGCCGTCGACGACGTTCAGCGCGACAAGTCAGCCCGCTCGGACCTACGGGAGCTGCTGCTCGATCCCGGCCGCAACACGGAGCCCAAGTCGGCTCCGATCCAAATCTGGAACCGCAATCTGGACGAACGCAAGCGCCAGGCCATCGAGACAGCGATGGGATCGCCTGACATCTTCGTTGTCCAAGGACCACCGGGTACAGGCAAGACGAGCTTCATCGCTGAGCTCGTTGAGCAGACACTGCGGGTAAACGCCGAGGCACGGGTGCTCATCGCCTCGCAGACGAACGTCGCCGTGGATAACGCACTGCAGCGACTTGCCGACGGCGGTCAAGCCAGCATGGTCAGGCTCGCAAGCGCTGACCCGAATCGCGTCGATGAATCAGTGCGGCACTTTCTGCTCGATGCTCAGATGAAGCGTTGGGCACGAGCAGTGCGCAAGAACGCGGAGAGTCACCTCGGAGCACGTGCCACTGAAGCGGGGTTGCCACCGTCACATCTGCGAGCCGCATTGGCGCTACAGCAGTTGTCCGCCGCCCTGGCACAACTCGACCACCTCCAGGCCGCGCGTCCAGATGACGAGGAAGATCAGCGGTCGGAGTTGGCAACATCCCTGTCAGAGCCAACCTCCACAACATCGGTGCAAGACAGGGTCGACGCGCTGGCTGACCTCCGAGATGAGTTACTAGCCGAGGCGCAATCCGAGCTGGGCAGCGACCTGACTCTGTCAGTCGAGATGACTGCAGAGGACACTATGACTGCTGTAGATGCCCTCATAGGTGGAAGCAGCGAGGCGCAGCAGCTACTAACCCGGCTCCAGTTGCAGGGCGAATGGCTGCAGCGGATCGCCTCGGATCCTGGCCTCGCAAACACGTTCCTCGACCAGACGAGCGTTATCGCTGGAACCTGTGTCGGATACCTCAGGCATCCCGCCGTGCGGCATCTCGACATCGACCTGTGCATCGTCGATGAGGCGTCTCGAGCAACCCTCACCGAAGCCTTGGTGCCGATTTCCCGAGCCAAGCGCTGGGTCGTCGTCGGTGACACAAACCAGCTGCCGCCAGTCGACGAAGACCTGCTGCGAAACAAGGATCTGATGAATGACCACCAGCTTCTGCCCGAATATGTCAAACAAACGCTCTTCCAAAGACTGACGGACCGATTGCCGGAACACTCCCAGGTGATGCTTAATCAGCAGTACCGGATGATCCGCCCGATCGGTGACATGATCTCGACCTGCTTCTACAAAGAGCAGTTGCGCTCCCCCAATGACGGCGGGCTCGACGGCTATTCTCTGGGTTACGGCAAGCCCGTACTGTGGCTCGATACGTCGGCACACGGCGAGGCTCGCCGAGAAGCAGCTCCCCAGGGCAGGGGCAAGAGCTTCGCGAACCGTGCCGAGGCTCGCATCGTCGTCGATCGACTGACGGTGCTGAACGGATCCATCGACAAGCAGGTCGTCGGCCTGCCGAGGAACCGTGAACGGCTAGATGTCCTTGTGATCGCGCCATACGTTGCGCAAGTCGCCGACCTAAAACAGCAGCTTGCTCCCCTTGGTAACCGATTGCGGCACCTGTCGATCACGGTTATGAGCGTCGATGCCGTGCAGGGGCGTGAGTCGGATGTCGCCTTCTTCTCTGTGACGCGCAGCAACTCCAGGGCTGAACTCGGCTTCATCGGCCCCGACTACTGGCGACGAATCAACGTTGCGCTCTCCCGAGCTCGATTCGGCCTCACCATCGTCGGCGACGCTGGCTTCGTCAGAGGTACAACCGGTGCCTTGAAGAAGGTCCTGACCTATGTCGAGACACATCCGGACGACTGCGAACTGCGGACGGCGGAGCGATGAGTCTTACGTCGGCCGAAATGATTCGGCGCCGGTTCGGCGACCACAGGCCGGGTCTCCAGCTGATTAGGGTGGTCGATGCCGCCCTACCGGTCACGATGCTCCGCGTGGACGTGTTGGCTCAAGAACGCAAGCCGCTCCCCCTGCTGGAAGAATTCATTCTGCGGTTCGTGCACGCCGGGGTTCGTGAGATTGATGAGATCGCTGCACTCCTTGGCTTACAGCGCAGCCAGGTCGTTACCACAGTCGCCGACCAGATCAGCTCAAACAACCTCACCAAGGCTTGGAGCGGACAACTTGGCCTGACGACGCTGGGGCTAGAAGCCGCGCGCAATGCCGAAGCGGTACAGCCAATCTTGACTCAACTCAACGTGCCGTTCGATCGGCTCGTCTGGAACGCCGAGGACTACACGCGTTCCAGCCTGCTCAAGAAGCGGGACGCATTGGAAGCTGGCCTCGTGCTTCTGCCGGCCAAGAAGAGCTCGCGCGTCAACCTAGACGACCTTGCCGTGCAACGCTTCAACGAGCTGGTCGAGTCACGCGACGACCGGACGCGGAAAGTGGAGGTCCTGCGCGTTCGAAAGATCGCGGCACAGAACCTACACCTGTATATGCCGGCCCAACTGCTGATCTATGGCGATCCTGACTCCGGCGAGGTGGAACTGGGGCTATGCGTTGATGGAGACCTTCAGCCGAACCATGGACTGGAACTTGCGGCCACGGATGCCGTCGTCAAACTTGGGATCGTTGTAGCACGCTCGGAGCCTCGTCCGACTCTAGCCCCCGAGCTCGAGGACCAGCGGGTGACGGGCGATCAGGTCGAGATCCTCAGGGCCGCTGGCGAGTTGAGGATCCGAGACGGCGACGAATCCGTCGAGATTCCGCAACGCATCGAGGACATTGCGGTGCGCAGTGTCGACGTCCATGAGCACCCGCAGCTGCTCACTAAGGCGCTCAACGGCACCAAGAAGCGACTGCTGATCATCGCACCTTGGGTCAAGGGCGGGGTGGTCAACACAGATTTCGTTGCTGCCCTTGAGCGACGGCTTCGAGCAGGCGTTGAAGTGCATATCGGTCACGGATACGGGCCAGATGACAGCGGATCGGATGACTTTGCGCTTCGCAGGCTCAACAACCTGGCGGCTCGATACGACAAGCTGCGGATCGTCCGCCTGCAGAACACCCACGCCAAGATCCTGATCTTCGACGACCAGTGGATCACGACCAGCTTCAACTGGCTCTCATTCAAAGGCGATCCGAACCGGACCTACCGCATGGAAGAAGGCACGCTCGTCCAGATCAAAAGCGAGGTCGACAAGGCCTTCGCGCGGTACATCGATGTCCTCAACGTCGATGGGGTTGACCCCCGCGCGCTAACCTGAGCCTCGCCTTGTCGGGGCCAGTCCTACGGCATTTGCGCAACGCCGACAGCCGCTATCGCTACGACGCCTTCGCGGCCTTCACCAAGTTAGGCGGCGGATCACCGCTGGAGCCGGCCGGGCGACAGCACCTTATTCGACGGGTGAGTCCAGAGGGAGCGAGTGCAACGGCTGGCTAAGAAGAAACTGTCGATCTCGCACGGCAACACGGATCCCTGGCGAGAACCACGCAGTCGCGGGAAACCCACGCCCGTTACGGCAACCCTCGTACAGCAGTGGCCACCGGTAATAACCAATCGTGTTGGGCGTCCGCGGTGTCGGCGCTGTCGAGCGGCTCGTGTCCGGCGTCGTGTCGACGACCAAACCAGACCCGCATCTCCTTGAGTATGTCGAGGACGACTGGCAAGAACTTGTGCGGTGATATCGAGCGCATCCCTGGCGCGACCGCAACATTGCAGTACCCTCATCGCCAGGTGGGCTGGCGCAGAAAATTTTTCAGAACGTTTCCGGTGGCGGCGATCGCTGCCAGAGAGGCTAACGCTCCACACAATGGCCGACGACCCGATCTCGACGATCTATCTGGCGGACCGCGCTGATGGCTCCGCCATCTACCAAGCCAACATGAATCTCCTCTACGTGATCACCACGTACGGAGCTCTCGTGTTCGCTGCGCTCGGCTCAAACTTTATCAAAAACGCGTGGGCACTGGCATTCATCGGAATCCCGCTCTGGGGTTTATTGTGTTACCAGGTGCAGCTTTTGGTGCTGGCATCCGTGAGGGTGAATTCCATCCGCATTCTGGAGCAGAAACTACTACACGGCGAAGAAAGACTTTCCGATCCGCAAAAGAACCAGCTCGGCTCAGACGCCGGCGATCGAGTTTCGCGCGTTTCCAGACAACCCCGGTGCCTCGCCGCCGCGAACCTAGCGGCCTTCTTTGCCATCGGCCTAGCGTCGATCGCTGTAGCCCTAGCTTCGCTAGCGACTGTTCCAAAGTGCAGCCCTGCATTCATTTTCGGTGCTACGACGCACTTCTTGCTGGCCATCATATTTCTCGGCGGCCTAATTTCGCTCCTGCGAATCAAAACTCTGATAGGTGCCCTCGGCAGGGAGGGTCCGTACCCCTGTAGGTCCGCCGGCGCATGATGACCTGGTCGGCCGGGACTTCACCGCCGGGGCGACGTCGTTATCTGCCGACATGCCAACAACTTATCGACGCCCACCGCGAACAAGGCTACGAGCAATGCCGGGGTAATACTAGTGTAGGGTTGCCGGCTCCGTGTCATACGACGATGCGCTGAACTGCGGCGATGCTGGTTGTCTCACCTCGTGTCGTCATCTCCTCGGCCAGCCCGAGAATGCGCTGATGAGGTACCGGTTCCGCAGGTAGTCGGCGATCACACTGAGCATGTATTGACGGTGCGGCCAGTTGGGGTTCGGTCTGCGCCTCCTGCTAGCGTCGCCGTTCGTTGGCTCTGCCTGCCATGAAGTTCATTTCAAGGAGACCCCGTTGCGACTGGACCGGACCCCCGCTTTCTCCCGCGTAAAGCTGCTGCACGTCAACCTCCTCCCGACCAGTGAGAACACGGACATCAAAGAATCAGAGCTATTGGGTACAACTGTTACGGCATGGACGGGCCTCGAACCGAGCGACGACGTCTTCGCTGAGTGCGACATGCGTGGCGTACTTACCTCGGGGTCTGAGCTTTGTTGGATTGCAGGCGATTCCGAAGTCGAGATGATGCAACCCCCTCGGTATGCCGGTTTGCCGGAGGAACTGGTGGCGGAAGCGAAACCCATCGCGTCTCCTGCGGGTTCGAAAGCTTATTCGGGCACAGCAGAGGGATGGCCACCGTTGATCTGGAAGTCTCGGACGGTTTATTCCGCGATCAAATACGATGACTACGACACCGCCGTTGAAGTTCTTCTATGCGCTTTGTCGGTGGCGCCGGATGACGGCGATCTTCGCCCGATGCTGCTGGCGAGTTTGAAGGCACAATACGCACGGGTGCTGCGCCATCCCGACTCCTATCCTCAGCCCTGGCGGACGCAAAAGAGTCCGAGCAGCGCCATGTTGGACAGGCTTCGACTCTGACGCCCACGAGACTCCTACTCGATCGTCTGGTGCCTGCAGTGCGCCCCGGCCGGGTCGTCCTCCGCGCCGATAATGACCAAATATGCCACTCCGTCGGCCCTCTCGGGCGCATCGCGCCGGCAGCCCTCGACGACCCGCCGAAACTTAGACCTGAGCAACGGCGTCATTCCGACCGGTATTCACCTGTCGTCGGGGCCGTTGGGTTTGCCATCATGTCTGCTCCACGGGTCACCCACGTCGTGCACTAAGCGGTCTCGGTCGGCAGCCCATGCCCGATCTTCGGGCCCCTGGAACAGTTCGGTGATATCGGGCCATAATGGCCCACTTTCTGAGATGTTCGTTTCATTGTGGGTCATGTGTCTACGTTCCTCGCTGACGGCGCTTGGCACCTCTATCCACCTACAGTCTGTCGCTAGTGCCGACTGATCGCACGCGGCACGGAGTTCCCCCGGGCTGCAGGAACGGGGCTCCGCTGCACAATCAGGTGAAGATGTCACCAATCCGTGCAGCAGACCCCGGCGACATCCACGGTCCAAACAGCCGCCAGTCGAAACCTCCTACGGCAGGTTGGAGGTTGCAGTTGGCTACAAGCTATCAACGGTTTTCATGGTCTCCACGCTGACAGTTGTAACCCGCTTAATCAACTCGATGATGTACGTCGGGTCGTCGTGTTCGTCGCACCAGTCGTTGGGGTCGTTGACTATTCCCGACGCCTTGTCGGTCTTCACCTGATACCGGTCGATGATCCATGCCAGCGCCGAACGTGAGCCGAGCATGTAGCGCTCGGCTTCTTCCGGGATGCCGGTGATGGTGACCTTGCCGTTGTAGAGCAGGGTCGTGACGTTGTCGACGTTCTTACCGGTCTCGGGGTCTTTCTTCTTGGCCCACTTCATCTTCGTCACCCGCCACGTCTCACGGCTTGACGGATCACCGCCGGGCTTGAGTTGCACCTCAAGCGGATACGGCTCGACCGACTCGTAGCCGACGTGCAGCTCGGCCAGCCGGCGGCCGGCGTCGGCCAACTGGCCGAACCGCTCCCGGGTCTCTGGGGTCGGGATGTGCGGCAGCATCTTCTTCAGGTCCGCGGCGTACGCCGTCCGGTAGGCCGGATCGTGCAGCAGGCCGTAGACGTAGTAGAAGATGTCGTCCTTGGTCACCTGGTCGCCGATGGCCTCGCGGTAGAGAGCCAGGATGCCGTCGGTGATGTTGTCGACGCGGCGGTAGCCGTACTCGTCGACGTCGCCACTGCTGTTGTGGAGCGCCAGTTCACCGTCCGTGGATTCGACCTTCTTGTAGGTCCATCGAGGGAAGAACTGCGCCGTGTACGTGAAGAACGATAGGTCAGGTAGCAGGTCTGTCGCGAGGGTCGCGAACTGCGTGCCGTCACGCGGTGCAAGCACGAGGAAGCCGATGTTCTTGTGGTGTGGCGTCGGAAACATCTGTGCCAGCTCGCCACGCCGATGGTTGAGCATGGGGCCGAAGTAGACGTGTTCAACGTCGAACGGGCGATAACAACCTCGCCGCACCTCCTCGCCTGAGTACGCACTCACCGTCCCGCGAGCGAGGTGTTGTTTGAGGGTTGCCGACCACTTGATGCGCGTCTCGTCCGCTGCGTGTGGGTTCTGAGCTAGGTATGCGGTGACGGCTTTCTCGTCACGGCGGGTTACACCTTGGGCTTGGCAGTAGCTGTCAAAGGGTTCGAGCTGATCGTTGTAGTTGGTGACCAGGCGTGAGACGTTGGCTTTAAGTTCCTGGCGGGAGTAGTTGTACACCCAAGCATCCCGCGCCGTCTCCAGTCCGCGCGAGAGCGTGGTGAAGATAGTGACGGATCCTGGAGCAGGCTTCTTATCCCCGATCACAGGCCATGAGCCGTAGGCGTCATCGCGCTGATTCACCCAGTCGCCGTGTTCGTTCGGGGTGATGGTCTTCCAATCCACGGCGTCGAATTGGGTCTCATCTACGATCCGCAGCTTGTCCTCGCGGCTGAGGTAGTCACCAATGTCGTGGTAGAAGACGTCGCACGGCCCGCTGCGGTCGGCGCCTTTGACCCCGACGAAGACGGCGACGGTGTTGCGGCTGCCCGCGCCGAAGACCTTGCCGCCCTCCTTACGAGACAACTCACCCGCGGTGCGCTGGTTCCCTCGCAGGTTGTAGACGTAGACCGCCGAGTAGTCGTCGGCCAGGGATAGCCGGATCCCGTCGGCGGTGTTGCCGTCGATCCAGCCGCCGTTGGATACGAACCCGACAACGCCTGCATCCCCGATACGGTCAGTTGCCCAGCGGAAAGCCCGGATGTAGGAGTCGTAGAGGCTGTTCTTGTTGGTCGCGGTCGACCGCTTCGCGTAGGTGTCTTCGATCCGCCCGTCCAGCGTGGGGTATTTCACGTTGGCGTTCAGGTCATTGGCGCTGGTCTGCCCCACGGAGTACGGCGGTTCCGTGCATGGTTTGGGCGTGTTGCAAACTGGCCTGATCCAGCGGCGAGAACGGTCCCGTGACGGCTGGGCGGAGACAACAAGTAGTAGTGATGGCGCCCAGGTCGCCACCTAAGGCCGATGGCGCACCCATCAAGCTCCCTTGCCAATACCACTAACTGGACAATCACGGTCGTCAGGCGAAGCTCCCAGCCCGCTCAATCGCAATCGCATCTAGTAGTTCGCGGGTCTGCCGCCGCCGGATAAG
>NZ_UWOA01000070.1:0-16183 GCF_900604305.1 Mycobacterium sp. P7213 | reverse complement strand
GACCGGGACCGCGAGGGCCACCGGGGTGACCGGGACCGCCAGGGCCACCGGGGCACGGCTGGTGCGGCTGGCAGTGGCTCGGGTCGGGAGGCGGCGGTGCCGCGCTCGCGACACCGGCACTCAAGCCCACGCTGGCCAGGGCGACGCACCCGCCCAGCGCGGCTGACCACAGCAGCTGGCGATGCCGATACGCAGAGTTCATGGTTGTCAGAAAGTCCTTCCCGCTCTTGGTGAAACCGCGTTGTTCCTGGTCGAAGCTAGGGTGGCCGGCTAGGTGGTAGGTGGCAGCGGACTATGAATCCGCTATGACCGGCCGCGATTTCGGAACGAGGCGGGCGACGGATGCGCCGGGTGTCGGTTCACAGCGCGCGCATAGCTTCGATACAGCAAGCGCCCATTGCCGGCGACATACTGGAACGCGATGACTGCACCACGGGGATCAGTGGAACGAGTCGTGATGGAGCGCGCGGACGGAAAGCCCATCACGGTGCTGGTGGTCGATGACGAGACGGTGCTGGCCGAGATGGTGGCCATGGCGTTGCGTTACGAGGGCTGGAGCACCGCCACCGCCGGTGACGGCGCCTCGGCGATCGCGGCCGCCAAGGCCGAGCGCCCCGACGTCGTCGTGCTCGACGTGATGCTGCCCGACATGAGCGGCTTGGATGTGCTGCCCAAACTGCGGGAGATCAACCCGCGAATGCCGGTGTTGTTCCTGACGGCCAAGGACGCACTGGAGGACCGGATCGCCGGGTTGACCGCCGGCGGCGACGACTACGTCACCAAGCCGTTCAGCATCGAAGAGGTGGTGTTGCGCTTGCGTGCCTTGCTGCGCCGCACCGGGGTGAGCACCGCCGACAGCGGGGCCCAGATCGTGGTCGGAGACCTGGTTCTCGACGAGGACTCCCACGAGGTGACGCGGGGCGGCGACCCGATCACATTGACCTCCACCGAATTCGAATTGCTGCGCTACCTGATGCACAACGCCAAGCGGGTGCTGTCCAAGTCGCAGATCCTGGATCGGGTGTGGGACTACGACTTCGGCGGCAAGGCCAACATCGTCGAGCTCTACATCTCCTACCTGCGCAAGAAGATCGACAACGGTCGAGAACCGATGATCCACACGCTGCGTGGCGCGGGCTATGTGCTCAAACCGGCTCTCTGACCTGCAGCGGCCGTGGTCGCTGCAGGCCAGATTGCTGATCGGTCAGGTCATCGTCTTGGTGGTCGCGTGCATCGGCATCGGCGTCGTGACCGAGGTGGCGCTTCAGCAGTACCTGGTGGGGCAGCTCGATCAAGAACTGCACAAGGCTGCCCGCCGCTCGGCGGCCTTCTATGGCGAACCAGCGCCCCCGCCTCCGCCGGAGTGGTGGCATCGTCGGCACCCGTATCCCAGGCCCGGGCCGGGACCCGACTTTCTCGACGTTCCCGGCCAGCGGGCCGGGATGGTGGCGGCCGTGGTCCGCGACGGCGTGCCGATCAACGCCGGGTATCTGTCCGGGAACGGGTCGCGGGCGGGGCTGACAGACGCCGCGGCACAACAGCTGGCGGCGCGGGCCCCTGACCGCCGGCCGGTAACCGGCGTTCTCGACGGGCTTGGACGCTACCGGCTGGTTGCCGCCCCCGCTCGACACAGTGCCAACGGCGACGTCATCGTCACGGGCCTGCCGATGGCCGATGTCGATGCCACGATGATCCGGGTCCTGATGATCTTCGGGGTGGTCACCCTGATCGCGGTGATCGCCGCGACCACGGCGGGCATCGTGATCATTCGCCGCGCGCTGGCGCCGCTGGCGCGCGTCGCCCAGACCGCCGGGGAAGTGGTCAACCTGCCATTGGATCGTGGTGAGGTGCGGCTTCCGGTGCGGGTGGCCGAACCAGATGCGAACCCGTCGACGGAGGTGGGCCGGCTCGGGTCGGCGGTGAACCGGATGCTCGACCACATCGCCGCCGCGCTGTCGACGCGGCAGGCCAGCGAAACTCGGGTGCGGCAGTTCGTCGCGGATGCCAGCCACGAGTTGCGTACCCCGCTGACCGCGATCCGCGGCTACACCGAACTGGCGCAACGAGTTCAGTCTTCTGGCAGCGGCAGTGCCCCCGAGGATGCCGAGGCGCTTGCACATGCCCTGAGTCGGGTGCGCTCGGAAACCGAGCGGATGACGCAACTGGTCGAGGACCTGCTCCTGCTGGCCCGGCTGGACTCCGGCAGGCCCCTGGAGCACGAGCCGGTCGACCTGTCGCACCTCGCTGTGGACGCGGTCAGCGATGCCCATGTCGCCGGTCCGGATCATGAGTGGCGCCTCGATCTGCCTGACGAGCCGGTGACCGTGCCCGGCGACGCGGCTCGGCTGCACCAGGTGCTGACCAACCTGCTCACCAATGCTCGCATCCACACCGGTCCGGGCACCGTGGTCTCGACGCAGCTGACCACCGAGGGGCCCCATGCGGTACTCAAGGTGATCGATGACGGCCCGGGTATTCCCGAGCCGTTGCAGTCGGAAGTGTTCGAACGGTTCGCCCGAGGTGACACGTCGCGGTCCCGGAAGGAAGGCAGTACCGGGCTGGGGTTGGCCATCGTGTCGGCGGTGGTCAAGGCCCACCGGGGCACCATCACCGTGCAAAGCGTGCCTGGATGCACCGAATTCACCGTGCTCCTGCCGTTCACAGTCGGATGAGGTTCACCGCGCCTCGGTGGTATCCGCGCGCCGCGGTGATCGTGCTGTTGGCCGCCACCGCGCTGCTATATCTGTGGAACCTGTCGGTCAACGGGTGGGCCAACGGGTTCTACGCGGCCGCTGCCCAGGCCGGCGCCCAGAACCCGACCGCGTTCTTGTTCGGATCCAGCGACGCCGCCAACTCGATCACCGTCGACAAGACGCCGGCCGCGCTCTGGGTGATGAGTGCGTCGGCGTGGCTGTTCGGGCTCAACCCGTGGAGTCTGCTGGTGCCGCAGGCCCTCGAAGGAGTGGCGGCCGTCGGGGTGCTGTACGCGGCGGTAAGTCGGGTCGCCGGTGCGCCTGCCGGACTGGTCGCCGGTGCGGTGCTGGCGTTGACGCCGGTGGCCGCCTTGATGTTTCGTTACAACAATCCCGACGCACTGCTGGTGCTGCTCTTGGTGGTGGCGGCCTACTGCGTGCAGCGCTCTCTGGCGGCCGGCGGCTCCTGGTGGATGTCGTTGGCCGGTGTGGCGGTCGGCTTCGCCTTCCTGGCCAAAATGCTCCAGGCGTTCGTGGTGCTGCCGGTGTTCGCATTGGTCTACCTGTACGCCGCGGACGCGCCGCTGCGGACCCGGGTGCGACGCCTGCTGGGGGCAGCACTGGCGATGCTGGTCTGCGCCGGGTGGTATCTGTTGCTGGTCGAGCTGTGGCCGGAATCGTCACGCCCCTATATCGGTGGATCGCAACGCAATTCGATTCTCGAACTCACGCTGGGCTACAACGGCGTGGGCCGGCTGACCGGTGATGAGACAGGTGGGCTGGGCAACACCAACTTCGACGTCGGTGCCGGCCGCCTTTTTGGGCCGGACATGGGTGGGCAGATCAGCTGGCTGTTGCCCGCCGCGGTGGTGGCGGTCGCCGCGGGATTGTGGATCACCCGCCGCGCAGCGCGCACCGATCCGGTGCGTGCCGCCTTGTTGCTGTGGGGCGGCTGGCTGGTGGTGACGGGTGCGGTTTTCAGCTTCGCCAACGGCATCGTGCACTCCTACTACACGGTGGCATTGGCCCCCGCGATCGCCGGCGGCCTGGCCATCGGGGTGAGCCTGTTGTGGCAGCGCCGTGCTGACCTGAGCGCAACCGCCACCCTTGCGGGCATGGTCGCCCTGACTGCGGTCTGGAGCTATGTGCTGCTGGAACGGAATTCGTCCTGGCTGCCGTGGCTGCGAGTCAGCGTTGTGGTGGCCGGGCTGGCGGTGGCCGCACTACTCCTCGCGGCACGGCGCGCCGATCCCGTGCTGTCGCTGGTGGCATTCGCTGCCATCTCGGTAGCGCTGGCCGGCCCCACGGCATACACCCTGTCGACGATCTCCACCGCGCATGACGGCGCCATTCCGTCGGCCGGACCGGGCGGCAACTTCCCGCTCGGGCCGCCACCTGGGCCGCCGCCCGGGCCTGGGCTCGGCGGGCCGGGTGCCCTGCTCTTCGTCCCCGAGCCCGGCCCCGCGCTGACGTCGCTGCTGCGCGCCGACGCTGCGCACTACACCTGGACTGCCGCTGCGGTCGGGTCGAACAACGCGGCCGGTTACCAGCTGGCCGCCGGCGCACCGGTGATGGCCGTCGGCGGCTACAACGGCACCGACCCAGCACCGACGCTCGCGCAGTTCCAGCGCCATGTCGAGCAGCGCAGGATCCACTATTTCGTCGGCGGCGCCATGACCTGGCCGGGGGCGACTTCGGCGTCGACTGGCAGCGACGAGGCCAATCGCATCGCGGAATGGGTCGCAACGAACTACCCGGCGCGGACGATCGACGGGGTCAGCGTCTATGACCTGTCTCAATCGTTCACAGCGGGGACATAGCAACCACCAATGTGAGGCCCACACCAGTCTCCCAGGATCAGAGCATGAGCACGATCGCCTCCGATCCCGACCTCGCCGTCCGCCCCAACGCGGTCCTGGCCGCCGCCGCGCGCGGCGTTCCGGTGCTCGATGTGGTGGTGCCGGTGTACAACGAACAGGCTGCCTTGGCCGAATCGATCCGTCGCCTGCACCGCTACCTGTCCGAGGAGCTGCTGCTGAGCTTCCGGATCACCATCGCCGACAACGCCAGCGTGGACGCCACCCCGGCGATCGCCGAAGCCCTGGCCGAGCAGTACGCCGAGGTCCAGGTGATCCGGCTGGAACAGAAGGGCCGCGGCCGCGCCCTGCATGCGGTGTGGTCGGCATCCGACGCCCTTGTACTGGCGTATATGGACGTCGACCTGTCGACCGACCTGGCCGCGCTGGCGCCGCTGGTGGCGCCGTTGATCTCCGGGCATTCCGATCTGGCGATTGGGACCCGGCTCGGCAAGGGCTCGCGGGTGGTTCGCGGCCTCAAACGTGAGGTGATCTCCCGCTGCTACAACCTGATCCTGCGCTCGACGCTGGCGGCGCGGTTCACCGACGCGCAGTGCGGATTCAAGGCGATCCGGGCCGACGTCGCCGGGCCATTGCTGCCGTATGTGGCGGACACCGGTTGGTTCTTCGACACCGAGCTGCTGGTGCTCGCCGAGCGCGCCGGGCTGCGGATCCACGAGGTGCCGGTGGATTGGATCGAGGACCCGGACAGCCGGGTGGACATCGTCGCCACCGCGCTTGCCGACCTGAAGGGAATCGCCAGGCTGCTGCGCGGCTTCGCCAGCGGCGAGATACCGATGCAGGCGATTCGCGCACAGTTCGGCGTCCGGGCCGGCGCACCCCGATCACTGCTGAGCCAAAGCGCGCACTTCGCCACCATCGGGATCTGCAGCACGCTGGCCTACCTGGCGTTGTTCATGCTGCTGCGCCCACTGGGTGCCCAAGCCGCCAACCTGATCGCGCTGCTGGTGACTGCGGTCGGCAATACCGCGGCCAACCGCCGGTTCACGTTCGGGGTTCGCGGTCGCACGAATGCGGCACGCCACCAGTTCCAAGGACTGTTGGTGTTCGGCATTGGCCTGGCCTTGACCAGCGGCTCACTGGCGGTGCTGCACGCAGTCAGCGAACCGTCCCGAGCCGGCGAGCTCACCGTGCTGGTACTGGCCAATCTGGGCGCTACCGTGGTTCGCTTCGTGTTATTGCGCGGCTGGGTGTTTCACCCCAAGCGGATCGGGGTCGTTACCGTGGCGGTGGGAGCATGACGTTGATGACAGCCTCAGTCACGGAGGAGATCCCCGGACCGTCGGATGACGTTTCGCGGCCTCGTTCCTGGCGCCCCGCGCTGTGGACGTTGTTGGCAGCAACAGCCGTGCTGTATCTGTGGGGTCTGGGTGCGGCCGGCTACGCCAACGAGTTCTACGCCGCTGCGGTGCAGGCCGGCACGCAGAGCTGGAAGGCGTTGCTGTTCGGCTCACTGGACCCCGGCAACGCGATCACCGTCGACAAGCCGCCCGCAGCGATCTGGGTGATGGCACTGTCGGGCCGGCTGTTCGGCTTCAACTCCTGGTCGATGCTGGTGCCGCAGGCGCTGATGGGCGTCGCCTCGGTGGCGCTGCTGTTCGCAACGGTGCGTCGTACCGATGGTGCCGGCGCCGGCTTGCTCGCCGGTGCGGTGCTGGCGCTGACCCCGGTGGCGGCGGTGATGTTCCGCTTCAACAATCCCGACGCGCTGCTGGTCCTGCTGCTGGTGGCCGCGGCGTACTGCGTGGTGCGAGCCCTGGACGGAGCCTCGAACCGATGGCTGGCGTTGTCCGGTGCCGCACTCGGGTTGGCATTCTTGACCAAGCTGCTGCAGGCGTTCTTGGTGGTCCCGGCGCTGGCACTGGTGGTACTGGTGGCCGTGCCGGGCAGCGTGTGGTCGAGGCTGCGGGCCCTGGCTGTCGGCGGTTTAACCATGACCGCTTCGGCAGGCTGGTTCATCGCCCTGGTCAGCTTGTGGCCCAAGGACTCCCGGCCCTACATCGGTGGATCCACCGACAACAGTCTGCTTCAGCTGGCCCTGGGCTACAACGGGGTGGGCCGCGTTCTCGGCGGTGACGGGAACCCGGTCGGGCCTCCGCCCGGAGTCGGACCTGGAGGGCCCGGCGGCCCTGGTGGGTCGCCGATGTTCGGTGGTGACGCCGGCATCACCCGGATGTTCTCCGACTCGATGGGCACCGAGATCTCCTGGCTGCTGCCGGTGGCGCTGCTGGGACTGATCGCCGGGCTCTGGATGACACGGTCGGCGCCCCGCACGGACCGGACTAGGGCCGCCTTGCTGCTGTGGGGTGGCTGGGGGCTGGTGACCGCGGGCGTGTTCAGTTTCATGCGCGGGATCATCCACCCGTACTACACGGTGGCCTTGGCGCCGGCGGTCGCCGCCGTGACCGCGATCGCGGTGCGGGAACTGTGGCGGCGCAGACGATTCGGATCGGCACGCGTGGTGCTGGCGGTGATGCTCGCCGGCACCGGGGTGTGGAGTTTCGTGCTGCTGGATCGCACCCCGGACTGGCTGCCCTGGCTGCGCTGGGTGTTGTTGATCGGCGCCGCTCTGGTGGCCCTGGCGCTGGCCTTCGCCGGTAACCGCAGCGGCCGCTACGCCGTGATCACAGCGACGGCCGGGCTGGTGATCGGCTTAGGTGGCAACGCGGCCTACACATTCGAGACGGTCACGGTCGACCACGGCGGCCCGATCCCGACCTCGGGGCCCGCCCGGCCCGACCACGACGGCCCGCCCGGCGGACCGCCGGGTCCGATGACACCGGCCGACAACCCGGCGCTGGACGCGTTGGTCTCTGAAACCGACAATCGGTGGGCCGCTGCCACCGTCGGCTCCATGCTGACCAGCAAGCTGGAGTTGCGCACCACCAAGTCCGTCATGGCGATCGGCGGGTTCAGCGGCGGTGACGACTCGCCGACCCTGGCCCAGTTCCAGCGCTATGTCGCCGATCGCCAGATCCGGTACTTCATCGAAGGCCATGGGCCCGGTGGTCCAGGTGGTCCGGCCGCCCCGCCCAAGCTCGGCCCGCATGGGGATTCCGGCGACGGTACCGCCGACCAGATCACCGCGTGGGTCAAGGCGACCTTTACCGCGGTACAGGTGGGCGACACCGCGGTCTATGACCTCGCCCCCTGAGCGCGCGGGTTTGTCTGAGCCGGCCCGCGGGTAGGCGACCCAGATGAATCCCGAACTGCCACCCGAACCGGGCCGGCCGGAAGAGCCGCCACAGCGGCGGGTTCCCGAGGAGCCGCCGGAGCGACTGGTGCCCGCGGACCCACCGGAACGACTGGCGCCCGCCGAGGTGCCCGAACGGCTGGTTCCCGACGACCCGCCGGCCGCGCCCGACGACTCACCGGAGAAGTGATCTGATGCGTGCTGAAGAAGGCGACGGATCCCGCCGCTCCGTCCGACACCAGCCCACGAGGCCCGGGAGACCCGCGACCGCGTCGCCCGCCCGTCGTGGCCGACGCGGCTGCGTAACGCACTGACCTCGCTGCGCCGGCGCCACTAACGCGCGAACCCGCCTCGCGGCATAGCGTCGGGTGGCAAGCTGGGCGCCATGGAAAACCAGCCGGTGAGTGCAACGATCGAAGCTGCCCACGCCGAGCACCGCAAAGCGCTGCCTTTCAGTGACACAACAGATTTCGCCGATGCAGACCGGGGCTTCATCGCCGCACTGACGCCGTGCGTCATCACCGCCGCCGACGGCCGGGTGGTCTGGGACAACGACAGCTACAACTTCCTCGCCGGAGAGCCGCCGACGTCGGTGCATCCGTCGTTGTGGCGCCAGTCCCAATTGGCGGCCAAGCAAGGCCTCTACGAAGTGGTCGAGGGCATCTATCAGATCCGTGGCTTCGACCTGTCCAACATCACCTTCGTCGAGGGCGAGACCGGCGTCATCGTCATCGACCCGCTGATCTCCACCGAGGTTGCCGCCGCAGCGCTGGCGTTTTACCGCGAACACCGTGGGAATCGTGCGGTCAGCGCCGTTATTTATACCCACAGCCACGTCGACCATTTCGGCGGTGTGCTGGGCGTGACCTCGCAGGCCGACGTCGATGCCGGCCGGGTGGCCGTTCTCGCCCCCGAGGACTTCGTCGAACATGCGGTGTCCGAGAACGTCTACGCCGGTACCGCGATGACACGGCGTGCCGCCTACATGTACGGCACTGTGCTGGCGCGCGGTCCGCAGGGGCAGGTCGGCTGCGGCCTGGGCCAGAACACCTCGACCGGGGAGGTGTCCGTCATCGTCCCGACCATCGACATCTCCCGCACCGGCGAGACTCATGTGATCGACGGTGTGCAGATCGAATTCCAGATGGCGCCGGGCACCGAGGCGCCGGCAGAGATGCACTTCTACTTCCCCCAATTCCGGGCGCTGTGCATGGCCGAGAACGCCACCCACAACCAGCACAACCTGCTGACGCTGCGCGGGGCGCTGGTCCGCGACCCGCGTGCCTGGGCCGGATACCTCACCGAGGCCATCGACACCTTCGCCGGGCGGGCCGATGTCGTCTTCGCCTCGCACCACTGGCCGACGTGGGGCACCGAGCAGATCGCGGAATTCCTCGGCCTGCAGCGCGATCTGTACGCCTACCTGCATGACCAGACACTGCGGCTGCTCAACCGCGGCTTCACCGGAGTCGAGATCGCCGAACAGTTCCAGCTGCCGCCCGCCCTGGAGAACGCCTGGCACGCCCGCGGCTACTACGGCTCGGTGAGCCACAACGTCAAGGCCGTCTACCAGCGGTATCTGGGCTGGTTCGACGGCAACCCGGCCCGGTTGTGGCCGCACCCGCCCGAAGCGCTGGGACCCCGCTACACCGCGGCGCTGGGCGGCGTGGACCGCGTCGTCGAACTGGCCGAAGCGGCCTTCAACGACGGTGATTTCCGTTGGGCGGCAACCCTGCTCGACCATGCGATGTTCACCGACGCCGACCACGCCGGCGCGCGCAGGCTCTACGCCGACACACTGGAACAGCTGGCCTACGGCGCGGAGAACGCCACCTGGCGCAACTTCTTCCTCTCCGGCGCCACCGAGTTGCGCACCGGCAACTTCGGCACCCCCACCCGGGTCGCCTCGATGGCGCTGCTGTCTCAGCTCAGCGCCGAGCAACTCTTCGACAGTCTGGCGATCCGGATCAACGGGCCGCGGGCCTGGGAGCTGGCGCTGGCCCTGGATGTCTCGTTCGCCGACACCGGGGTCAACTATCGCCTCACCCTGCGCAACGGGGTGCTGGTGCACCGCAAGACGCCGGCCGACCCGGACAGCGCGGACGTCACCGTCACGGCGCCCACCAAGCTGGCACTGCTGGCGGCGCTGCTGGGCAACGGCGGACTGGAGGTCTCCGGCGACTCGAGCGCCTGGGCGCACCTGCTCGGTGCACTGGACAACCCCGACCCGAACTTCAACATCGTCACCCCGTGAGGCCGGGCCGAACTGGCACCTTAGGGTGGCAGACGTGCAGTTGCTGCTGATCCGCCATGCCCTCCCGCTGCGCAGCGAGTACGGCCAGGGCTCGGACCCCGAGCTGTCCGAGACCGGCTTCGCTCAGGCGCAGCGCCTGCCGGACGCGCTGACCCGGTTCCCGATCACCCGGCTGGTCAGCAGCCCGCAGCGTCGTGCGATCCAGACCGCTGAGCCGCTGGCCGCGCGGCTCGGGCACAGCGTCGACATCGATGAGCGGTTCGCCGAGTACGACCGCGACCTGGCCGGCTACCTGCCCATCGAACAGCTGCGTACCGAGCGGCCCCAGGACTGGGCCCGGATGGCGCAGGGGCACCTGCCCGCCGACGTCGACGAGGCCGCGTTCTGCGCCCGAGTCGCTGACGCGGTGGCCGACGTGGTGGCCGGCTCCGCTCCCGACGACACGGTCGCGGTGTTCAGTCACGGCGGCGTGATCAACGTGATCCTGCACCAGGTTCTGGGCACGCAGCGGTTGCTGTCGTTTCCCATCGACTACGTATCGATCACCCGACTGCTGTACTCGCGCTCAGGGCAGGCCGCGGTGGCAGCCACCAACGGCACCGAGCATGTCTGGGACCTGCTCCCGCGCAATCAGGCCCGGTTCTGACTTACCGCTGAGCCGCCAGGGACTTCTTGGCCGCGCGCCGCAACTGATAGATCCGCGCGGTACCGACCAGGGCGGTCACCAGCCCGCCGCAGATCGCCGCCAGCAGGATGGCCACTCCCGCGGGCAGGCTCCACGTCCAGGTCAAAAACGCCAGGTCGACCGGACCGGTGTTCTGGGTGATGAACACCAGCAACACGATCAGGACCAGAAAACCGGCGATCAGTGCGGTCCACAGCGCGCCGGCGCGGGTCAACGGCATCGTCGCCGCGGGCGGCGGCGGAGGGCTGCTGGTTTCGCCCTGATGGGGGTCGATGGGCACGCTCGGGTCGCTGCTCATGTGGCTATCTTGCCGCGTGGGATCCAGAAATCAATGAGTTCCGGTGAGTTTGCGCACCGGGGGTCGTGACTGCGGATCGGTGGCCGGTCGCTTACGGTGGATCGGTGAGTGCAGCCCCGTCCGGCCAGTGGCCGGCGATTCTGACCTGGCGGGCGCCCGACGCCCCCCGGATGGAATCGGTACGTGTGCAGCTGTCCGGCAACCGGATCAGGGCCAACGGCCGAATCGTGGCCGGGGCCACCGCCGACCACCCGGCGTTCGGCGTCTATTACGACCTGCACACCGATGAGTCCGGCGCCACCAAACGGTTGGGGCTGACCGTCTCGCTCGCCGAACGGGAACGCCAGCTGGTGATCGCCCGCGACGAAGAGAACATGTGGCTGGTCACTGACGCCCGGGGACAGTCCCGCGCCGGCTATGACGGTTCCCTGGACATCGACATGCTGTTCAGCCCGTTCTTCAACACCTTGCCGATCCGGCGGGCCCGGCTGCACGAGCGGGCGGCGGCGATCACCTTGCCCACCCTGTACCTGAACCTGCCCGACATGTCGGTGGTGGCGGCGACCGCCAGCTACAGCAGTGCCGAGACGCGTCCGGGTATCAAGGTGATCACGCCGGGCACCGACCCCGGAGGCACCACCGTCACCGTGGATGCCGACGGTTTCGTCATCGACTATCCCGGGTTGGCAACGCGGATCTGATCACGCCGCCGGCCCGGCCGGCAGCGGCCAGTTCCCGGCGCCAATCCTTTGCGCCGACGACGACCGTGACGATCTCGCTGCGGGGGAAATTGTCGTAGCGCGTGCGGGCGGCGTGCCCATGGTTGACCAGTTCGGCCACCGAATCGGAGGCCGACAGCGAATCGCGCGCGTCGGCCAACAGCGCGATCACGCGATCCAGCGCCGGCAGCAGCCGCTGCCAGTTGGCCTCACACATCGCCCGGACCAGATCCGGTGCTGTTCCGGCCACCCGGGTGCCGTCGCGGAAGGACCCGGCGGCCAGTGCGAACGCCAGCGGTACGTCGGCCGCGGTCACCGCCAGCGCCTCAGCCATCAGATGCGGCAGATGAGAGATCGCGGCCGCGGCCGCGTCGTGTTCCTCTGAGCGGGCCGGTACCGCCAGCGATCCGCAGTCCAGAATCAGGTCCAGTACCTCAGCGAACACCCCCGGGTCCACGTGGTCGTCCACGCTGATCACCCAGGGTGCGCCCTGGAACAGATCGGCATGCCCGGCCGGCCAACCGGAGTGGGCGGTCCCGGCCATGGGATGACCGCCGACGAAGCGAGCCTGCAGTCCCGCGGCGGTGATCTCGTCGAGCACCGGGCTCTTGACGCTGGTGACGTCGGTCAGGGGGCATTCGGGTGCCAGCCGGCTGATGGGGCCGAGCAGCATCGGCAGCGCCGGCACCGGGACGGCGATCACGATCAGCGCACCGGTCGCCGAGGCGCGCTTCAGGACGGTTTCCAGCTCGGTGGTGGCGTCGAATCCGTCGGCGACGGCGGCGTTCACCCCGTCGGCCGACCTGTTGTAGCCGAACGTCGTCCGGCCTGCCGCCGCGGCCGCGCGCAGCACCGAACCGCCGATCAGGCCGAGTCCCAAAACGCACACCGGAGTTTTCACTGTGCTTACTGCCACCTGTCCAGGTTGGCACACGCTGGTCAAGGGCGTAAGCGGCGACTACCGTAGGCGCCCATGGGAGCACAGAGCTCGTCTGCACCGGGCCGGCCGGCCGAGACGCTGGACGGCTTCGGAGTGGCTGTTGTGCGTGAAGACGGCAAATGGCGTTGCACGTCGATGCGTGCTGCGGCCCTTACCAGTCTTTCCACAGCAGAGACCGAGCTACGTGAACTGCGCAGCGCCGGAGCTGTATTCGGCCTGATCAATGTCGACCACGAGTTCTTCGTGATCATTCGTCCGGGCCCGGCCGGCACTCGGCTGTTGCTTTCGGATGCCACCGCGGCCCTGGACTATGACCTAGCCGACGAGGTGCTCGAGGAGATCGACGCCGACATCGACGCCGACGACTTGGAGGACGCCGATCCTTTCGAAGAGGGCGATCTGGGCGTGCTGTCCGACATCGGTCTGCCCGCTGCGGTGCTCGGCGTCATTCTCGACGAGTCCGATCTGGCCGTCGACGAGCAGTTGCACCGCATCGCCAACGAGATGGGATTCGACGAGCAGCTCACCGCGGCGATGCCGCGACGCAGTCGGTGAGCGGCCCGCTCACCGACGAGGACCTGATCCGCGCGGCCCTGGCGGCCGCCGGCCAGGCCGGTCCCCGCGACGTGCCGGTCGGTGCGGTGCTGGTCGGTCCCGACGGCACTGTGCTGGCGCAGGCGGCCAATGCGCGCGAAGCTCTGGGCGATCCGACCGCGCACGCCGAGCTGCTGGCCATCCGCGCTGCCGCCGCCGTCCTCGGTGACGGATGGCGGCTGACCGGCGCGACGCTGGCCGTCACCCTGGAGCCCTGCACCATGTGCGCGGGGGCGCTGGTGGCCGCGCGGGTGGAACGGCTGGTGTTCGGGGCCTTCGAGCCCAAGACCGGAGCGGTCGGTTCACTGTGGGACGTGGTGCGGGATCGCCGGCTCAATCATCGCCCGCAGGTCCGTGGCGGAGTGCTCGCCGCCGAGTGTGCTGCACCACTGGAAGCGTTCTTCGCCCGGCAGCGATTGGGCTGATGGCCCCCTCGTTGGGTACGCTGTCCCGCGGTGGCGTGTCCGAGCGGCCTAAGGAGCACGCCTCGAAAGCGTGTGTGGGGTAACCCCCCACCGAGGGTTCAAATCCCTCCGCCACCGCCACATGATGAGTCGCCTCATCAGTTACGGATTGCCCCGGCTTCGGCCGGGGTTTTCTGTTTGTGGTGCCACCTCGTGGCCGGGCAGATGCTTCGCCACCGATACCATCTGCGGGGTAGGGGGCTGGCAATTAGGGAACAGTGGCTGCTGCAATGAAATTGCCAGGTAAGGACCGCTTCGATGAGATAGCGCGGCGGCTGGACCAGGGTCTGTCAACCGGGGCTTTCCTGCTGCTGGATCGCGACCTGCGGATCCGGGCGGTGAGCGCGGAATACGAGCGGATATCGCTGCGCCGACGCACCGAGCTGCTGGGCGACTTCCTGTTCGACGCCTTTCCGGAGAACCCCGGTGACCCGCAAGCCAATGGCAGATCGAATCTCGAGGCGTCGCTGGAGACCGCGATGCGCACGGGTCATCCGCACCGGATGTGGCTGCAGCGTTACGACGTTCGCGACGATCTGCGCACTCCCGATAAGTTCGTGCCGAAGGTGTGGAAGCCCTGGAATGAGCCGCTGCTCGACCACGGCGAGCTGTTAGGGGCGGTGCACCACGTCGAGCCGGTCACGCAGGTCCAGCAGGCGGTTGCCACGATGCAGCGCGCCCTTGAAAACGGTGCGTGCTGGTCGCCGGCAGAGCTGCTGCGGGTCTTGAGCGCGGTCAGCGCCACCGAGAACGCGCACCACCACGAACAACGACAAGCCTTGGTCCGTGAGGCCGAGCAACTACAGCGCGCCATCGAGAGCCGCGACACGATCGGCCAGGCCAAAGGCGCGTTGATGGAGCGGTACGACATCGACGCCACGACCGCCTTCAACCTGCTGGTGAAGATTTCGCAGGACACCAACACGCCGGTGGCTCAGGTCGCCCGCAAGCTCATCAGGAACGATCGCTCGGATCAGCGCTGATCACCGCGGCCGGTCCGGGTGTGCGCCGTCAGACTCCCGCGGTCACTTCCTTCTGTACCGCCGAAGCGCTGCGCTTGGGCGCGGTCCGCGAGTGCGTCGCGTACATCGCCAACCCGGTGAAGGCCAAGCCACCCACCAGATTGCCCAGCACCGTGGGAATCTCGTTCCATTCGATGTAGTCCAGGATGGTGAAGTGCCCGCCGAGCATCAGGCCGGACGGAAACAGGTACATGTTGACGACTGAGTGCTCGAATCCCATTGCAAAGAATAGGGATACGGGCAACCACATGGCGATCACCTTTCCGGTGACGTCGGTAGCCAGCATGGCCCCGACCACGCCGGTGGACACCATCCAGTTGCACAACATGCCGCGCACGAACAAGGTCAGCATGCCCGGAAAGCCGTGTGCGGCATAGCCGAGCGTGCGGGCCTCGCCGATGTGCCCGATCGCCTGGCCGACTTCGTTGGGCGGGCTGGAGAACCCGTAGGTGAACACGATCGCCATCAGCACCGCGACGGTGAAGGCACCGGCGAAGTTGCCCAGGAAAACCAGTCCCCAGTTCCGCAGCACCCCGCCGATGGTGACACCCGGACGCTTGTCGAGCCAGGCCAGTGGCGCCAACACGAACACCCCGGTCAGCAAGTCGTATCCCAGCAGGTAGAGAATGCAGAATCCGGCCGGAAACAGCATTGCCCCGATGATCGCGTGACCGGTCTGCACTGTCATGGTCACCGCGAACGCCGCGCCCAGCGCCAGCGTCGCACCGGCCATGAATGCGCGGATCAGGGTGTCGCGGGTGGACATGAAAATCTTGGACTGGCCGGCATCGATCATCACATTGATCAACTCGGGCGGCTTGACGTAGGTCATCGAACTCCTCAGGTACCGCAGCGCAGTAGTTGGATCGGCGCTGTGACCCTATGTCGGTGCGGCCCGCTTGGAGCAAGCTCGTCAGTCAACTCCTAGTCAGCCCACAGACGTTGCCCAACAATGGAATCGCGGGATCTAGATGGTGTTTTTGCTGCTAAAACATCACCGCGGGCGGTCGACGGCATAGGTGCCCGCGTCGTCGGTGAATTCCGCCAGCACCCGGCGCTGAGCGCCGTCGACAGTGACCACACAGCTGAAACTGGTGCCCTTGCGCACGGTCGGGTTGACCCCGTTGTTGCAGCGGACATCGCTCACCTTGTCGCGGCCGTAGCCGTTGATCGGGTCGGTGAGCACCTGGCGAACACCGTCTTGGGCCGCAACCACATCGAGCTCGACGGGGGCCGAGCCGCCGACGGCGCCGCGCAGCACCAACGTCGCAAGCACACCCAGGGCGAGCAGCCCGGTCAGGCCCGCGGCGATCAGCACGGCGCGGTTCGACGGCGGTTGGGGGCGCGCCGGTTTCGGGGCGCCGGCCTCCGAGTCCGCCCGCGGCCGGCGACGGTCCTGGGGTGCCGGTGGCCGCGGGCCCGACGGCGGTGGCCGGTGCGCCTG
>NZ_UWOA01000067.1:0-20845 GCF_900604305.1 Mycobacterium sp. P7213 | reverse complement strand
GTGCGGGCGCGGGCGGCGGCACCGGTGGCGTGGGAGTCGGCATGCTGCTGGGCACCGGAGGCACCGGCGGCGCCGGGGGCATCGGTGTGGCAGGAGACATCGGCGGTGACGGCGGAGTGGGCGGCGCCGGCGCCTGGTGGCTGGGTCGCGGGGGCGACGGCGGCGCCGGCGGTGCGGGCGACGGGGACGAAAACGGCGGCGCCGGCGGCGACGGCGGCGCGGGCGGTCTGTTGTTCGGCCGCGGCGGCGACGGCGGCCTCGGCGGTGAAGGCGGCGCGGGTGGCCTGGGCGGCTCCGGCGGCTTCCTGGGGGCCGCGGGCATCAGCGCGGCGCCGTATGTCGCCAACACCCAGTGGGTGACCTATGACGGCGGAACCAGCTTGCGTGTCTATCCGACCGAGACCGCCCGAACCGAGGCCGGCGAGCCCGGCACCCTGCGCCAGGGCGAGCAGGCCTGGGCGGAGGTCCTCAAGCGCAACCCGGAGGCCAACAACGCCGGTATGCGCGCACAGTTCCTGTGTCACTGGCAGTTCGCCGAGTTCATCCAGCCCGGCAAGACCAGTTGGAACCTGGAGCCGTGGCGCCCGGAGGTGAGCACGTTGGATCTGCTCGCCCACGGCTGCAACGCCGGCGGCGCGGAAGAGCCGTTCTAAGGCCGGAGCCTGATGCCTCGCCAGCGTGAAGATGGCTTCACGCTCGGCGAGGCGGTGGCGATCGCCGCTAAATCCACACGCCCTTGCCGACGGCGACCACGCCGCCGGCGCTGATGGAGAACCGTTCCCGGTCCTTCTCCAGGTCGACTCCGATCATCTCGCCGGGGCCGACCACGACGTTCTTGTCGAGGATCGCGTGCCGCACCACAGCGCCGCGCCCCACCCGGGCCCCGGGCATGATCACGCTGTCCTCCACGATCGCGCCGTCATCGATCACCACGTTTGACGACAGCACCGAGTTGCGCACGGAGCCTGCCGAGATGACGCTGCCGGCGCCGACCACCGATTCCTGCGCCGAGCCCCCGTTGACGAACTTCGCGGGTGCCAGATTCTCGGTCGCGCCGTGAATCGGCCAGCGGTTGTTGTACAGGTTGAACACCGGGTGTGCTGACACCAAGTCCATGTGCGCGTCGTAGAACGCGTCCAGGGTTCCGACGTCACGCCAGTAGCCGCGGTCGCGCTCGGTGGCGCCAGGTACCTCATTGTCGGAGAAGTCGTAGACCGCGGCCATTCCGTCGGCCACCAGGCGCGGCATGATGTCGCCACCCATGTCGTGGTCGGAGTGATCATCGTCGGCGTCGGCGCGGATCGCATCGATCAGCACCTTGGTGGTGAACACATAGTTGCCCATCGACACATACGTGCTTTCTGGGTCATCGGGTGTGCCGGGCGGGTTCGCCGGCTTCTCCAGGAAACCGCGGATCCGGCCGGAGTCGTCGGCGTCGATGCAACCGAACGAGGACGCCTCCGCGCGCGGCACCCGCACCCCGGCGACCGTCGCCCCGGCCCCACTGGCGATGTGGAAGCGCACCATCTGTTCGGGGTCCATCCGGTACACGTGGTCGGCTCCGAACACCACGATGTAGTCCGGGTCTTCGTCGAAGATCAGGTTCAGCGATTGATAGATGGCATCGGCGGACCCCGTGTACCAGCGCGGGCCGAGGCGCTGCTGGGCGGGCACCGGGGTGATGTACTCCCCCGCCAGGCCGCTCAACCGCCAGTTCTGCGAGATGTGCCGGTCCAGGGAATGCGACTTGTACTGCGTCAGAACACAAATCCGCAGGTAGCGCGCATTGACCAGATTCGACAGCACAAAGTCGATCAACCGGTAGGCACCCCCGAACGGCACCGCCGGCTTGGCTCGGTCGGCGGTCAGCGGATGCAGCCGCTTGCCCTCCCCACCGGCCAGGACGATGCCCAGCACATGCGGCGCTTCCCTCATGGCCACAAACCTATCGGCCGCTTCGGACCCCTGCCAGGTTGACCGCACGATTGGCGAACGTTCTTTACCAAAAAATCACCGATCGATCCGCTGCGCGGCCGGTGATCGGCGACCGATACCGTGCCGGTTATGCGGGTGGCGATGCTGACTCGGGAATACCCTCCGGAGATCTATGGCGGCGCGGGCGTCCACGTCACCAACCTGGTCGAGGCACTACGACGGTTGTGTCACGTCGACGTGCACTGCATGGGCGCGCCCCGGCCGGGCGCACACGCGCATCAGCCCGATCCGGCGCTGCGCGACGCCAATCCGGCACTCGGGACGCTGTCGGCCGACCTGACCATGGTCGACGCCCTCAGCACCGCCGATGTCGCACACTCCCACACCTGGTACACCGCCCTGGCCGGCCGGCTGGCGGCGTTGCTGTACGACATCCCGCATGTGCTGACCGCGCACTCACTGGAGCCGCTGCGCCCCTGGAAGGCCGAACAGCTGGGGGGCGGCTACCGGGTGTCGTCGTGGGCCGAGAAGGAAGCGACGATCGCCGCCGACGCGGTCATCGCGGTCAGCTCGGCCATGCGCGACGATCTGCTGCGGGTTTACCCGGATCTGCGCCCCGACCGCGTGCACGTGATCTACAGCGGCATCGACACCGCGGTCTGGCGTCCGCAGCCCACCGGCCCGGATTCGATGCCCGCAGAGCTCGGTGTCGATCCGGCCCGGCCCATGGTGGCGTTCGTCGGGCGGATCACCCGGCAGAAGGGGGTGGCTCATCTGGTGGCCGCCGCGCACCGGTTTCACCCGGACGCGCAACTGGTGTTGTGCGCAGGTGCCCCGGACACCCCGGAGATCGCCGATGAGGTCAGTGCCGCGGTGGCCGATCTGGCCGCCACCCGCAGCGGGGTGTTCTGGATCCAGGAGACCCTGCCCGCTCGCAAGATCCGCGAACTACTGTCGGCGGCAACAGTTTTTGTGTGCCCGTCGGTCTACGAGCCGTTGGGCATCGTCAATCTGGAGGCGATGGCCTGCGGCACGGCGGTGGTCGCCTCCGACGTCGGCGGTATCCCAGAGGTGGTCACCGACGGGCAGACCGGCACCCTGGTCCACTATGACGCCGCCGATCCGGACGGGTATCACGCCGAACTCGCCGAAGCCGTCAACGCGTTGATCACCGACCCGGCCCGTGCGCAGCGCTACGGCGACGCCGGCAGGCGTCGCTGCGAGGAGGTGTTCTCCTGGGCGCGAGTGGCCGAGCAGACCTTGGCGGTCTACCGGCAGGCGGGCCGCTAGCCCACCGTCACGCTCTGGGTACTTACGGCGACCCGCTGCGATCGCCTTAGCCGCTGGTGACGGCTTTGAGTTCGTCGCCGAGGGCGGCGGCCTCATCCGGAGTCAACTCGACGACCAGTCGTCCACCGCCCTCAAGCGGTACTCGCATCACGATGCCTCGCCCCTCTTTGGTCGCTTCCAACGGACCGTCGCCGGTCCGGGGCTTCATCGCCGCCATCGAGTGCTCCCTCCAGGTACCAGCCCGCAGGCCGTGCCCATGATCTGCGCCGGGTGTGCACGGCAGTCGCAGCGTCCGGCATCGAACTGCAGTTTCACTCCGCCATTCTCCCCTATCGGCGACGGCGCGTGCACAAGACCCGATTCCGTAGTGCATTTTAATGGATCTAACCGGTTACCGGTGGCACCCAGCATGCCCGGACGTGGTCGTCGACCATGCCCGTGGCCTGCATCAACGCATAGGCGGTAGTGGGTCCCACGAATCGGAACCCGCGACGCTTCAATTCGCGCGCCATCGCCGTCGATTCCGGCGTGACGGCCGGAATTGCCGACAGGTCCGCCGGACGCGGACGCGGCGGCGGGGCGAACGACCACAACAGGTCCGCCAAATCGGTGGAACCGAGGTCGACGGTCGCCCGGGCGTTGGCGATCGTCGCCTCGATCTTGGCTCGGTTGCGCACGATGCCGGCGTCGTCCATCAGCCGGGCCACGTCGGCGTCGGTGAAGCGTGCGACGGTCTCCACGTCGAAGCCGGCGAACGCCCGCCGGAAGTTCTCCCGCTTACGCAGTATCACCAGCCACGACAGCCCGCTCTGGAATGCTTCCAGGCTGACCCGCTCGAACAGTGCGGTCGAGTCCCGCACCGGACGTCCCCACTCCTGGTCGTGGTAGTCGCGGTACAGCACGGAGGCGCCGTCGACCCAGCCACACCGGATCTGGCCGTCGTCGGGCACGCCGCTCAACGCGACTCCGCTGCCGTCTCGGCGGCCGCCTGCGCCGCGGCGAGCTCGCCGCGGAGTTGGTCGAGCTCGGCCCCGAGGCGCTCCAGCACCCAGTCGACCTCACCGGTGTTGTAGCCGCGCAGCACCTGGGAGAACTTGACCGCGTCGACGTCGGCACCGGTGACCCCGGACGCCGGCAGCATGGTCGCCGTCGTCGCGCGCGGCAGCGGCGGCAGCTGCTCACCCCGGCCGAACAGCGTGCTGGCCACCCCGAACAGCAGCAACGCGGTGAGCACGAGCACAACGAGATACAGCAACACCAGTGTCACGGCATCGATAGTGCCTCATCACACCGACATGAGGGGCGGTGCCGAACGGATCAACGCTGGCGACCCGCTGCGCCCGGCTCCGCCGCGCTGGCGATCGCCAGGATCAACGCTGGCGCAGGGTGTTCATCGGTGGCCGGTCGACCAGCGACAACGGGGTGGTGCGCGGCAGATAATCCATTCCATCCGGGCCGTCGGCGACGAACTGGGTCAGGCCCACCCCGGAATCGGGGACGCCGCAGCGCGACAGCAAGGTGGCGATGACTTGGCGGCTCATCAGGGCCAACTCGGCCAACGGGCGATTGCGGTGCGCCCGTACACCGAGGTTGACCTGGGCGATCGCCTCCAGCCCCAGCCGGTCGTAGGTGTCGATCAACAGCCCGATCTCCACCCCGTAGCCGGGTGCGAACGGAACCGACGCCAACAGTTCACGACTGCCGGCGTACTCCCCACCCAACGGCTGGATCACCGCACCCAGATCGGGGCGCAGCGCGGTCAACAACGGTCGGGCCACCAGCTCGGTGACCCGACCACCGCCGGTGGGTTCCTCGGTGCCGTTGACCTTCAACGGCCGCCGGTAGAAACCCTTGACGAGGTGGACGCCGTCCCCGGTCAGCAGGGGCCCCACCAGGTTGGGCACGAACATCGGGTCGGGGTCGATCAGATCGGAGTCGATGAACACCACGATGTCACCGCTGGTGGCCGCCAGCGACCGCCACAGGGCTTCGCCCTTACCGGGCTGCGGGGGCACCTCCGGGACCGCCTGTTCGCGGCTGACGACGCGCGCGCCGGCCGCGATCGAGCGGATCTCGGTGTCATCGGTGGACCCGGAGTCCAGCACGATCAGCTCGTCGACCAGGTTGTCGACCAGCGGCGTGATGCTGTCGATGACCGATTCGATGGTCGCCTGCTCGTTCAGCGCGGGCAGCACCACCGAGACGCTGCGACCGGTCTTGGCCTTGGCAGCCAGCAGCTCGGCCACCGTCCACTGCGGCCGGGTCCAGGTGCGCCCGGACAGCCGGGTGTCGCCCGGCGCCGAGACCAGGTCGGTCATGCGAGTCCCCTTACTGTGCGGGTCGGGGCCCGAACGCCCTGGATCGATGCCACCATCTGCAGTACGCGCCGGGTCGGGCCGACCTCGTGAACCCGAAACATCCGGGCTCCAGCGGCCGCCGCGAACGCGGTGGCCGCCAATGTTCCGTCCAGTCGTTCGGTGAGACCCACTCCAAGAGTCTCCCCGATGAAGTCTTTGTTGGAGAGCGCCATCAGCACCGGCCATCCGGTACCGACCAAATCCTCCGTATGTCGTAACAACGCTAGCCCGTGGAAGGTGTTCTTGCCGAAATCATGGGTGGGATCGATCAGCACCCGATCCCGGGCCACCCCGGCCTCCACCGCCCGTTCCGCGGCCGCGGTGACCTCGCTGATCACCGCTTTCACCACCCCGTCGACGCTGGTGCCGTAGCTCACCCGGAAGGGACGGGTGCGCGGTTTGGCGCCTCCGGTGTGCGAGCAGACCAGCCCCGCCCCGAACTCGGAGGCCACCGCCGGCAGGTCCGGGTCGATCCCGGCCCAAGTGTCGTTGATCAGGTCGGCACCGGCCGCGCAGGCGCGTTTGGCCACCTCCGCACGCCAGGTGTCCACGCTGATCAGCTGCTCGGGATAAGCGCTGCGCAGCCATTCGATGAACGGCACCACCCGAGCGGTCTCGGTGTCGGCGTCGACGGTCTCCCCCGGCCCGGCCTTGACCCCGCCGACGTCGATGACGTCGGCGCCGTCGGCTACGGCGCGGTGCACGGCGGACTTGGCCGCCTCGTCGGTGAACGTGGCGCCCGCGTCGTAGAACGAGTCGGGGGTGCGGTTGACGATCGCCATGATCAGCGCTCGATCGGCCGCCACCGGACGACCGCAGAAGTGGGACTGCACCTGTCTATGGTGCCCGGTACCGCTGCGCAGCTACTCGGTCAGCCCTGCGGTCGCTTACCGGCGGCCACTTCGTCGGGGTAGTCGGCGTAGAAGGGCACGTAGCCTTCGTCGCGGCCGGCCAGCACGTACAGCGGGTCCTCGATCGCTCCCTCGTCCTGGCCACCGTCGCCGTAGCCCTGCTCGCGCAGCTCAACCTTGCGACTCTTGAACGTGGTGGTGTGGGACATCGACGGCACCACCCGCACGAACAACGGCACCGCATAGGAAGGCAGCTGGTCGAAGACCACGGCGGCCAGCCCCGGCCCGTCGAAGGTCACGCCGTCGCGCAGTTTGACCGCGGCCATCCCGGCACGGCCACCGGTCCCGGGCACCTCGACGCCGTAGACGGCGCACTCCTCGATCGCGTCGTCGACGCTCAGCGCGGCCTCGACCTGGGTGGTGGCGACGTTCTCGCCCTTCCACCGGAAGGTGTCGCCGAGCCGGTCGACGAATGCGGCATGCCCCATGCCCTGCGGGCGCATCAGGTCACCGGTGTTGAACCAGCAGTCCCCTTCGCGGAAGGCGTTGCGCACCAGCTTCTTCTCGTTGGCCTCGGGATCGGTGTAGCCGTCGAACGGCGAGAACCGGTTCACCGGGCTCAGCAACAGCCCGGGCTGGCCGGCAGGCACTCGCTGCACCCAGCCGTCCGGGCCGCGCAGCGGCAGGCCGGTGTCGGGGTCGTATTGCACGTAGGCCAGCGGCAACGGATAGACACCGGTGCTGCGCGGCACGTTGAACACGTTGAGGAAGGCACTGTTGCTCTCGCTGGCGGCGTAGAACTCGCAGACCCGCTTGATCCCGAACCGGTGGGTGAACTCGTCCCAGATCTCCGGCCGCAGCCCGTTGCCTGCGATCACCCGCACCTGGTGTGCACGGTCGGTGGGCTTGGCGGGCTGGTTGAGCAGATACCGGCAGAGCTCGCCGATGTAGACGAACGCCGTGGCGTCCGCGGCGATCACCTCGTCCCAGAACCGTGAGGCCGAGAATGACTTGCCCAGGGCCAGCGTGGCGCCGGCGTTGAGCACCGACGACACCGCGACCGTCAGCGCGTTGTTGTGGTACAGCGGCAGGCAGCAGTACAGCGTGTCGCTGCCGCGCAGGCGCAGCCCGACACCTCCGAAGGTGGCCAGCGCACGCAACCAGCGGTAGTGCGTCATCACGCTGGCCTTGGGGTAGCCGGTGGTGCCGGAGGTGAAGATGTAGAACGCGGTGTCCTTGGCCAGTACCGCGTTGACCGATGCCGGGTTGCCGTCCGGTGCGGTGGCGGCCAGCCGCCGGAACTCCTCGATGGTCACCGGCGCGTCGGTGCGGCCACACTCCTTGACGGCATCGACCAGATCGGACTCCGCAACCAGCAAGGCGGCGCCCAGCAGGTCCAGACTGTGGGCCAGCACATCACCGCGCTGGTGGTAGTTGAGCATGCCGGCCACCCCACCGCATTTGGCGACGGCCAGCATCATCAGCACCGCGTCCGGGGAGTTGCGCAGCATGATCCCGACGACGTCGCCGTGGCCGACGCCGCGCGCGGCCAGCACCGCGGCGTAGCGGTTCACGGTCTCGTTGGCTTCGCGGTAGGTCAGGTGCTGCTCGCCGAACCGGATGAAGACCCGGTCACCGAGTTGGGCCGCGCGATCCTGGAAGACCTTGCCGATCGAGGCCTTGGAGGTGGGCCGGGCCCGCAGTCCGGTCCACAGCCCGCGCAGGATGGTCGGCGCGTCGGCCAACAGGCGGGGGGTGCGGGCCAGAACGTCGACCAGTCCCACCTGGGTGACGGTGCCGGAGTCGTGGTCGGACACTTTATCGCCTCATTTCGCCGAAAATCGAGAGCTTAACCGCTACCGGCGGTACCGGGTGAACAGGCGTCCAGCGCCGCCTCCATATCGCCGAACACCAGCAGGCGATCCATCGCACGCCGGGATACGAAACCGGTGTCGATGAGCCCCGACAGCCACGTCCACAGCCCCTCGAAGTGGCCATCGGGATCGAGGAGCACCACCTCTTTGTCGTGCATGCCCAGATACCCGGCCGTCCATGTTTCGAACAGCTCTTCCAGCGTGCCGATACCGCCGGGCAGGGTCAGGAATGCGTCGGCGCGGTCATCCATCACCTGCTTTCGCTCGCGCATGGTGTCGGTGACGATCAGCTCGTCGGCGTCGACGTCGGCCACCTCGCGGTGCAGCAGCGCCTTGGGGATCACCCCGACGGTGTGCCCGCCGCGCTCGCGGGCGGCCACCGCAAGCGCGCCCATCGCCGAGACGTTGCCGCCTCCCCACACCAGCGTCCAGCCCCGCTCGGCGATCGCGGCACCGACCTTGGCGGCCAGCGCCAGCAGTGCCGGATCGTTGGGGCCCGACGCGCAGTAGACACAGACCGCCCATTCGCTCGACCGCACACCGAAAGGCTATCGGGCGGTTGGCTCAGACCGTAAACTCTCGGCGATGCCGATCCGGTGGAACGTTCCCGAGCACTCGGCGGCGTTGCATCAGCTCACCGCAGCACTGGACCCCGGCGCGGCCCGGGCCGGCGCGGTGGTGCTCGGTTCCGACGGGTGCGGCAAGTCCACCCTGGCCCGGTTGGCGGCCGAGGATTACGCCGACCGCCATCCCGGGACGCGAGTGTGTTGGGTGATCGGCACCCCCGCCGAGCGCGACATGCCGTTCGGCGCCTTCAGCCATCTGGTTGCGGTGGCCGACATCGGCAAGCCGGCCGCGCTGCTGCGGGCGGCGCGCGCCTCGTTGGTCGATGCGGCGGGCGAGCTGCTGCTGGTGGTCGATGACGCCCATCTGCTCGACATCTTATCGGCGACGCTGGTCTACCAGCTGGCCCTGACCGGGTCGGCCCGAGTGATCGTCACCGGGCGCGCCGACTGCTCCCCAGCGCCACCGCCGCCGATCACCGCACTGTGGGGCGACGACCTGCTGACTCGCATCGATATCACCGCCTTAGAAGAGGTGGGCGCGGCGGGTGAGGCCGGCCGTGACGTGGACGCCTTCGTGGCGGGCTTGCCGGCCGACGCTCGTGCGGTGCTGGACTACCTGGCCGTCTTCGAGCCGCTGGCGCTGGTCGATCTGATCAGCCTCACCAGCGCCGACGCGGTCCGCCACGCCGAGGAGCTGGGCGCGGTGGAGACCCGTTCTCGCGGCGGCCGCGAGCCGGACCCGGTGGTCTACACCGCTCACCCGCTGTTCGCTGAGCGTGCCCGCGGCGCTCTCGCAGTCGAGGATGCGCGTGCCCGGCGTACCGACGTGGTCGGCAGGCTGACCTCCCGGCCCTGCGCACACGTCGGCGAGCAGTTGCGGCTGGCAGCGCTGTCCGCCGACAGCGACGCCCCGCAGCCCGCCGCCGAGGTGGTGGAGGCCGCGCAGCAGGCGCTGAGACTGGGCGATCTGCAACTGGGTGAGCGGCTGGCCCGTCACGCCCTGGATCGGTCGGACGGACTGGCGGCGCGGCTGGCGCTGGCGCACGCGCTGGGTTGGCAGGGCCGTGGGCGCGACGCCGACGCGGTACTGGCGGCCGTCGACCCGGCCGGCCTCAGCGAGCCGGAGCTGATGGCCTGGGCGCTGCCGCGGGCCGCCAATCAGTTCTTCATGCTGGGCGAGCCCGAACGCGCCACCGCCTTCCTGGCGGCCACGCGTAGCCGGGTGACCGGCGTGGCCCCGCGCATCACCCTGGATGCGCTCGGCGCCACCTTCGCGATGAATGCCGGCAACATCGGTCGCGCCGTGCAGGCCGCCACCGAGGTCCTGGCCGACCCGGCCGCCGACGACATGGCGGTGGCCTGGGCGGGCAGCGCCGCGGCGCTGTGCGCGGCGCGATCCGGTCGCTTCGACGACGTCGGCCCCTTAGCGCGCCGTGCCCTGGAAGCCGAACATCCCGGGGTGCTGCGGTTCACCGTCGGGCTCGCCGAGATCACCGCTCTGCTGATGGACGACCGGCTCGACGACGCCCGCGAGCTAGCCTGGCAATTCACCGATTTCGCCGAGCTGTCCCAGCCCGGCCGGGCTATCGGCGAGGTGCTGGTGGCGCAGGTGCTGATCGCCGCCGAAGAGTACGAGGCTGCGACCGCAATGTTGGGGCCGGCCACGGCCACGCTGGAGCGCACCGGCTATTCGTGGGGCCCGCTGTCGCTGACGCTTCTTGCCACCGCACTGGCCCGCCAGTCCGACATCGCCGGTGCGGCAAAGGCATTGAGCCGGGCCGAATCCCGGCACGGCACCAAGTCAGCGCTGTTCGCTCCGGAGCTGGGGGTGGCGCGGGCTTGGCAGCGGGCCGGCATGCGCGACCAACATGGGGCGATCGCCGCGGCCCGAGAAGCCGCCAAGATGGCCGAACGCACCGGGCAGTCCGCGGTGGCGCTGCAGGCTTGGGACACCGCCGCCCAGCTCGGCGATGCCCGGGCCGTCGACCCGTTGAGCCGGCTGTGCGACGAAGTCGACTGCGCGTTCGGCCGGACCGCGCTGAACCGGCTCAGGAGCTGAGGAAGCCGCGCAGCAGCTCGGCCACCGTGCTGATCTGCGCGACCGGCACCCGCTCGTCGACGGTATGGGCCAGGTTGGGATCACCGGGGCCGTAGTTGACCGCGGGAATGCCGCGGGCGGCGAACCGGGAGACGTCGGTCCAGCCGTACTTGGCCCGCACCTGTCCGTCAGCGGCGGACACCAGCGCGGCGGCGGCGGGTGCGGTGAGCCCCGGCAGGGCGCCGGCGGCGCAGTCGGTCTGCTCGATCTTCACGTGCAAGCCGTCGAACACCTCCTGAACGTGGATCAGCGCCTCGTGGGGCGTGCGGTCCGGGGCGAAGCGGAAGTTCACGGTCACGCTCGCGGCATCGGGGATGACGTTGCCGGCCACCCCGCCGTCGATGCGCACCGCCGACAGGCCCTCCCGGTAGACACAGCCGTCGATGTCGATACTGCGCGGCTGGTAGGCGGCCAGCCGATTCAGCACCGCCCCCAGTTTGTGGATGGCGTTGTCGCCCAGCCAGGACCGCGCCGAATGCGCCCGGGTACCGGCCGCGGTGACGACGACCCGCAGGGTGCCCTGGCAGCCGGCCTCGATGTAGCCGCCGGTGGGCTCGCCGAGGATGGCGAGGTCCGCCGCCAGCCAGTCCGGCAGGTTGCGCTCGATGCGGCCCAGCCCGTTGGCGGCTGCCTCGATCTCCTCGCAGTCGTAGAACACGCAGGTCAGGTCGTGCACCGGTTCGGTGAGGGTGGCGGCCAGGTGCAGGAAGACGGCGACACCGGATTTCATGTCGACGGTGCCGCAACCGTGCAGCACGTCGCCCTCGTCAGCGGTGCTGGTGCGCCGGCTGGGCAGGTTGCCGGCCACCGGCACGGTGTCCAGATGCCCGGCCAGCAACACCCGGTTCGGGCGTCCCAGGTGCGTGCGGGCCAGTACCGCGTCGCCGTCGCGGACGATCTCGAAGCCGGGGGCCTGCGCCCGCAGTGCGGCTTCGACCTCGTCGGCGATGCGCGCTTCGTGCCGCGACTCGCTGGGAATGTCCACCAGCGCCGCGGTCAGGGCAATCGGGTCGGAGTGCAGGTCCAGCACGGATTCAGCCTAGTGCGTGCGCGTGGCCGCCGAGCAGATGTGAACCCGCCGGGGCGCGCCGGGACTTTTGCTGGGGACACCCCCGCTGGGGCACTGTTCGCCGAAAGAACGTAGCCTGACCGGCGTGACTGGAGCTTCGGGCGTCGGGATAGCGACGCTGGCCGCAGACGGATCGGTGCTCGACACCTGGTTTCCCGCACCGGAGTTGGGCGGCTCGGGCCAGCCCGGGACGACCCGCCTTGGCGCGGATGAGGTGCCCGCCGAGTTGGCCGGACTGCTCGGGCGTGACGAAGACCGCGGCACTGAGACGGTCGCGGTGCGCACCGTGATCGGATCGCTGGACGACGCCGCTGCCGACGCCTACGACGCCTACCTGCGCCTGCACCTGCTGTCGCACCGACTGGTGGTGCCGCACGGGCTCAACGCCGGCGGACTTTTCGGCGTGCTGACCAACGTGGTGTGGACCAATTACGGTCCGTGCGCCGTGGAGGGGTTCGAGTCGACTCGGGCCCGGTTGCGCCGGCGCGGCCCGGTGACGGTCTACGGCGTGGACAAGTTCCCCCGCATGGTCGACTACGTGCTGCCGTCCGGCGTGCGTATCGCCGACGCCGACCGGGTGCGCCTCGGCGCGCACCTGGCATCCGGGACCACAGTGATGCACGAAGGATTCGTCAACTTCAACGCGGGCACGCTGGGCGCCTCGATGGTCGAAGGCCGCATCTCCGCCGGTGTGGTGGTCGGCGACGGCTCCGATGTCGGCGGCGGCGCTTCGATCATGGGCACGCTGTCCGGCGGTGGGACCCAGGTGATTTCGATCGGCCAGCGCTGCTTGCTGGGCGCGAACGCCGGACTGGGCATCCCACTGGGCGACGACTGCGTGGTCGAGGCCGGGCTCTACGTCACCGCCGGAACCAAGGTCACCCTGCCCGACGGCAGCACGGCCAAGGCCCGCGACCTGGCCGGCGGAAACAACCTGCTGTTCCGCCGCAACTCGCAGACCGGCGCGGTCGAGGTGGTGGCCCGTGACGGTCAGGGCATCGCGCTCAACGAGGACCTGCACGCCAACTAAGCAGCGTTACAGCATTACCCTGCTGATCTTGTCGCTGTCTTTCCCGATCGTCTTGCAGTAAGCGCTGACCGCAACCTGCGTTCCCGACAGCTCCAGGTTCGACGGCTCGCCGCCCTTGGAGTCCTTGAGCATCTTGGAGATCTCGGCGCGCTGCTTCTCGTCGGTGTGGCCGTTGAACTCTCCGCAGGTGGTGTCGCCACCTTTGTTGATGACCTTGTCCACCGCCGAGCATCCACCGAGTAGGACCGACGCGCAGGCAACAACGGTGACAGCGGCGAGACTGAATCGGTTCCTAGCCTTCACGGGGCCACCCTTCTGGTTTCCATTCGCGCAAGCGGAGCCTACGTCAGCAGCGCCTTCTTGAGCACCTTTCCCATCGCGTTGCGCGGCAAAGCATCCACGATCCGCACCTCACGAGGCCGCTTGTGCGCCGAAAGCTGTTGACCGACATAGTCGATCAATTCGCTGGGCAGCCCAGCACCCGGCGCCGAGGCGACCACGAATGCGACGATCCGCTGCCCCAGGTCTTCGTCGGGCAATCCGACGACGGCCACTTCGCAAACCGCGGGATGGCCCAGCAACGCCGTCTCGATCTCACCGGCCCCGACCCGGAAGCCGCCGGTCTTGATCAGATCGACCGATTCGCGGCCGACGATCCGATGCATACCGTCGCCGTCGATCACGGCCACGTCCCCGGTGCGGTACCACCCATCGGCGTCGAATGCCTCGGCGGTGGCGTCGGGCCGGTTGAGGTAACCGTTGAACAGTGTCGGCCCGCGCACCGCGAGCCGCCCGATCGTCGCCCCGTCGTGCGGCACCGGGCCACCGTCATCGGCGACGAGCTTGGTCTGCACCCCGTGCAACGGCAGACCCACCCATCCCGGGCGGCGCTCGCCGTCGACCCGCGTGCTCACCGTGATCAGCGACTCGGTACTGCCGTACCTCTCGATGGGTGCGTGACCGGTCTGGGCGACGAGGGCGTCGAACACCGGGACGGGAAGCGCCGCGCTGCCCGAGACCAGCAGCCGCGCCGGCCGCAGCGCTGCGGCGGCGCTCGCGTCGGCGACCACTCGCGACCACACGGTGGGCACCCCGAAATACAGCGTGCCGCCCGCGGCCGCGTATGCCTCCGGCGTCGGCTTGCCGGTGTGTACGAAGCGGTTGCCCACCCGCAACGAACCCAACAAGCCCAAGACCAAGCCGTGCACGTGATACATCGGCAAGCCGTGGACCAGCACGTCATCGGGGCTCCACTGCCAGGCCTGCGCCAGGGCGTCGAGGTCCGCGGCCAGCGCCCGCCGGCTCAGTTGCACACCTTTGGGCGGTCCGGTGGTGCCGGAGGTGTAGATGATCAGCGCGGTCTCTTCGCCCGGCGGTTCAGCGAGGCTCGACGAAGGAGAGGCGAAGCTGGGACCGCCGCTCGGACCCGGCGGTTCAGCGAGGCTCGACGAAGGAGACGATCCGGCGCGCGCCGGGAAGTGCGGCAGGCCGGCGAGGTCATCGGGGCGCTCCCCCAGCCAGGCTTGCGCTCCCGAGTCACGCAGAATGTGCTGGCGTTCGGCGACGCCGACGTCAGCGGGGACCGGAACCACCGGAACCCCCGCGAGCAGACAGCCGGTGACCGCCAGCACGGTCTGCGCCGTGGGGGTCGCCAGCACCGCGACCGTCGGCGCCCCGGCAAGGTCTTTCAACACTGCCGCGGAAGCGGCACTCAACTCGGCACGGCTCAGGAGGGTGTCGCCGATACGCACCGCATCAGCGATGTCCGAGGCGTTCGAGCCGTCAGCAACCAGCGAGGTCAGCAGCATCTGGGGGACGTTACCCGGTCCGCGGCGCGAGCCCAGCCGAGCTGCCGAACGGCGGCCGACCGCCACAAGTGGTATCAACGAATCAGTTCCCTTAAATTTAAGGGCAACTCCTCATGGAGAGGCACTCCCATGTACGACCAGTCCGTCCAGCGGCAGGCCGCAGCTCGCGGTCAGCGGTTGCCGCGCAACCAGCAACGCGATCGGGTGCTGCGGTTGGTGGGCGCTGCCAGTGGTGCAGTCGACGCCGCCGAGCTCGCCGAGCGGATGCACCTGCACGTCACCACGGTGCGCTTCCACCTCGATGCCTTGTGTGAGGACGGGACAGTCGCCCGGACCCGGATCAAACGTGACGGCGTCGGGCGACCCCGCACCGGCTATGTGGCGGTGCGTGACCGGCTGGACTACCGCAGCCTGGCCGAGATCTTGGCCATGGAGCTCGGCGAGACCGCCGCCGAACGCCAGGAGCGTGCCGAACGGGCGGGCCAGCGTTGGGCCGACCGGATCCTGGCATCCGACGACTCCGCCGCCGAGGGACCCGTCACGCGGAACGGATCGACGCCCGACCCCAGCATCGACGAGTGCGCGGACCGGATCGCGGGGATTTTCGCGCGGATGGGGTTCGGTGCGGAACTGACCGCGGCGACCGAAGACGGTGCAGACGACAGCCCGCGCACGATCCTGCTGCACGCGTGCCCGGTCCGCGATTTGGCGCGGGAACACCCCGAGGTCAGCTGCGCCATGCACCGGGGCCTGCTGCGTGGCCTGCTCAACGCCGAGAACGCCCCCGGCGGCAGCGCAGAGTTGGAACCGTTCGTCGAACCGGATATGTGCATCGCCAGGGTGATCGGCCGCTGACCTGACAACGGGTCCTAGTGACCCGCATAGGCCACGGCGATCTCGGCGGCCACCCGCGCATTGGCCAGCACCAGTGCGACATTGGCGGCCACCGACGCGCCGTGCGTCTCGCGGTGGAAGTAGTCCAGCAGGAACGGTGTGACGTCCTTGCCTTGGATGTCCGCGGCCCGGGCGGCGGCCAATCCTTCGGCCAGCACCCTGTCGTGCAATTCGCGGTCCAGCTCGGCGTCGGCGGGAATCGGGTTGGCCACTACCAGCCCGCCGTCGGTGCCCAACCGGTCACGGGCCCGCAGCACTGCGGCAGCCTGTTTGGGCGTCTGGACCCACCAGTCGAGCGGATGACCGGAGTCGGCGAGGTAAAAGGCCGGGAAGCGGTCGGTGCGGTAGCCGATCACCCCGACCGACAGCGTCTCCAGCCGTTCCAACGTGGCACCGATGTCCAGGATCGACTTCACTCCCGAACACACCACCAGCACCGGGGTGCGCGACAGCGTGGTCAGATCCGCGGACTCGTCGTAGCTGTCCCGCGCGCCGCGATGCACACCGCCCAACCCACCGGTGGCGAACACCGTGATGCCGGCCGCCGCCGCCAGGTGCGCGGTCGCGGCGACCGTCGTCGCGCCGTCGCCGGCCACCGCGGCCAGCATCGCGATCTCGCGGACACTGACCTTGATCGCGGTGGTCCCGCTGGCGATGCGGTGCAGCGCGTCGTCGTCGAGGCCGATGTGCGGCTCGCCGTCGACGATCGCGATGGTGGCCGGCACCGCGCCCGCCGAGCGCACGGCGTGCTCGATGGCGCGTGCAATGCGCAGGTTGTCCGGACGCGGCAGACCATGGCTGATGATCGTGCTCTCCAGCGCCACCACGGCCCGACCGGCGTCCAGCGCCTCCGCGACCTCGGGATGGATGCGCATCCGCTCAGCCTATGGTGCGCGGCGTTCGGTGCGCATCGCTCGTGTCGGGGCAGTTTGGTAGCGTCCCCGACTGTTCACGGGGTTGATGCGGCGGTCCCAGCCTCGCTGAACCGCCGGGAGTGGAGGTGCCATGGTCGACCAGCGACGCAGGTGGCCGGGCTGCCTTGCCGCGCTCACGGCGGCCCTGCTGATCGCGGCACCGCCCGCCACCGCGGACCCGGTTCCGGTCGGTGCGGCCGACGGATCGGCCGAGCTGGCCATGCTCGACGCGCTGCCGATCAAGGGCCGCGCGCCCAAGACCGGCTACTCGCGCGGCCTGTTCGGCCAAGCGTGGAGCGACGACGTCACGGTGCCCGGGGGACACAACGGCTGCGACACCCGCAACGACATCCTGCGCCGCGACCTGGTCGACATCGAGATCAAGCCGGGCACCACCGACTGCGTGGTGGCATCCGGTGTCTTGAACGATCCCTACACCGGTACCGCGATCGCCTTCCAGCGCGGTCGGGATACTTCCCAGGCGGTGCAGATCGACCATGTCGTGGCGTTGTCGGATGCCTGGCAGAAGGGCGCCCAGGGCTGGGATGAGCTCACCCGCCGCAACTTCGCCAACGATCCGCTGAACCTGCAGGCCACCAGCGGGCCGATCAACGAGCAGAAGGGCGACGGCGACGCCGCCACCTGGCTGCCGCCCAACAAGTCCTACCGCTGCGCCTACGTCTCCCGGATCGTCGCGGTGAAGTCCGGCTACGGCCTGTGGGTGACGCAGGCGGAGCACGACGCGATCGAGCGGATTCTCACCGGCGAATGCGGGGCGCCGGCCGGCTAACCCAGCCGGGCCGCCGCCGCGGCGATCCGCTCATCGGTGGCGGTGAGCGCCACCCGCACGTGCTGCGCGCCGGCCGGGCCGTAGAACTCGCCCGGCGCCACCAGGATGCCGCGCTGAGCCAACCAGTCGACGGTGGTGCGGCACGCCTCGCCGCGGGTGGCCCACAGGTAGAGCCCGCCTTGCGACAACTCGATGGTGAAACCGGCCGCCTGCATCGCCGGAAGCAGCGTCGCCCGGCGGCGGGCGTAGCGATCACGCTGCTGCTGCTCGTGGGCGTCGTCGTCGAGGGCGGCGACCATGGCCGCCTGAATCGGGGTGGGCACCATCATCCCGGCGTGTTTGCGTACCGCGAGCAGTTCGGCCACCACCGCGGCGTCACCGGCGACGAACCCGGCGCGGTAGCCCGCCAGCGAGGAGGTCTTCGACAGCGAATGCACCGCCAGCAGGCCGCGGTGATCGCCGTCGCACACCTCCGGATGCAGCACCGACCGCGGCTCGGAGTCCCAGCCCAGCCCCAGGTAGCACTCATCGGAGACCACCAGGACGTCGTGCTCGCGCGCCCAGGCCACGACAGCGCGCAGCTCGTCGGCGGTCGCGATCGCCCCGGTCGGGTTGCTCGGCGAATTCAGGTACACCAGGGCCGGCGGCGGACCGTCGAGCAGTTGCGGGGTATCACTGCGCACCCATGGGGCCCCGGCCAGCCGGGCGCCCACTTCGTAGGTCGGGTAGGCCAGTTCGGGGACCACGACCGCGTGCTGGTCGCCGAGGCCGAGCAGGCTCGGCAGCCAGGCGATGAGTTCTTTGGTGCCGATGACGGGTAGCACCGCCGACTCGGACAGGCCGGTGATCCCATAGCGCCGTTGCAGCGCGGCGACCGCCGAGGAGCGCAGCGCCGCAGTGCCGGCGGTGGTGGGATACCCGGGCGCCGAGGATGCCGCAGCCAGTGCCTCGCGGATGATCGGGGCGACCGGGTCGACCGGGGTGCCGACAGACAGGTCCACGATGCCGCCGGGGTGCGCCTTGGCCAGCGCCGTCGCCTCGGCCAGGGTGTCCCACGGAAATGTCGGCAGTGCGGCCGATCTGCCGCCGCGCACGGGACTCACGAGGCTGCGGCGACGCAGGGCGGATTCATCGGTCCTGATAGTAGAGCCCGGTGCGGCGACGCGACCACCACGGCCCAGTCAGCTACCGCGGCGACGCGCAGCAGCCGGCTCCGCCGCGCTTGCGATCACCGGGCCTATGCACTCAGTTGCTGTGCAACAAGTTGCATAGGATGGTCATGGCTGCCTATGCTCCCCACGTGGCACTTCCGCACGCGATCCTGGTGTCCCTGAGCGAGCAGTCGGGTTCGGGCTATGAGCTCGCGCACCGTTTCGACCGCTCGATCGGCTATTTCTGGAGCGCCACCCACCAGCAGATCTACCGGACGCTGCGAGCCATGGAGGCCGACGGCTGGGTACAGGTCACCGAGGTGGCCCAGCAGGGCCGCCCGGACAAAAAGGTCTACACCGTGGCCGAGGCCGGCCGTGCGGAACTGGCCCGCTGGATCGCGGCCCCCCTGGCCGGGCGCGGAAGCTCGGTGGTGGACAACCGTCTGCGCGAACTGGCGGTCAAGATTCGCGGCGCCGGCGACACCGAACGCGCCACGGTGCGCGGGCAGGCTGTGGATCTGCGCGCCGAACGTGGCGAGCGCTTGGACATCTACCGCGCCCTTGAGAAGAAGCAGTTCCCGGATCCGCGCTCGCTGACGGGCGCCGCGCTCCATCAATACCTGGTGTTGCGCGGCGGCATTCGCGCGGAGGAGAGCGCAATCGACTGGCTCGACGAGGTTGAACAGGCACTGAGTTGAAGGGCTGACTGTGACAACAGAATCCAGCAATCCATACCCGCTCTTGATGTCCCCGCTGGACCTGGGTTTCACAACCCTGCCGAACCGGGTGGTCATGGGTTCGATGCACACCGGCCTGGAAGACCGCGCCGGCGACACCGCCAAACTGGCCGAGTACTTCGCGACGCGTGCCCGCGGCGGCGTAGGGCTGATGATCACCGGCGGATACGCCCCGAACCGGTCGGGATGGCTGCTGCCGTTCGCCTCGGCAATGACCACTCGCGCCGACGCGCGACGCCATCGGCGCATCACCGACGCCGTGCACGATGCCGGCGGCAAGATCGCGCTGCAGCTTCTGCACGCGGGACGCTATGCCTACCATCCGTTTTCAGTCAGCGCGTCGAGCATCAAGGCACCGATCAACCCGTTCCGGCCGAGGGCGTTGTCTACCCGCGGGGTCGAGTCGACGATCGCCGACTTCGCCCGAGCCGCCGAGCTGGCTCGCGAAGCGGGTTATGACGGCGTGGAGATCATGGGCAGCGAAGGCTACCTGCTGAACCAGTTCCTGGCGGCGCGCACGAACAGACGATCCGACGGCTACGGCGGTTCTGCCGCCAACCGCCGCCGCTTCCCGGTGCAGGTCGTGGCTCAAACGCGCGCGGCCGTCGGCGACGACTTCATCATCTGCTATCGGTTGTCGATGGCCGACTATGTGGAGGATGGCCAGAGCTGGGAGGAAATCCTCTCGCTGGCAACCGAAGTCGAGGAAGCCGGCGCCACCCTGATCAACTCCGGCTTCGGCTGGCACGAAGCTCGGGTGCCGACCATCGTGACTTCGGTTCCCAATAGCGCCTTCGTCAACATCAGCAGCGCCGTCGCCGATCACGTCACGATCCCGGTGGTGGCCTCCAATCGGATCAACATGCCGCAGGCCGCCGAGCAGATCCTCGCCGAGACATCGGTGCGCCTGATCTCGATGGCCCGCCCGATGCTGGCCGACCCGGACTGGGTGCGCAAAGCCGCCGACGGCCGTGCCGATGAGATCAATACCTGCATCGCATGCAATCAGGCCTGCCTGGACCACGCCTTCGTGCACAAGAAGGTCTCCTGCCTGGTCAACCCCCGAGCCGGTCATGAGACCACGCTGGTGCTCGGCCCGACGCGGCGGCGCCGGCGCATCGCGGTGGTGGGCGCCGGGCCGGCCGGGTTGTCCGCGGCGGTGTCGGCCGCCGAACGCGGCCACGAGGTGACCCTGTTCGAGGCGAATGGCTTCATCGGCGGCCAATTCGACTTGGCCAGAAGAATTCCCGGAAAGGAAGAGTTCGCCGAAACGATCCGCTACTACGCCACCATGCTGGACAAGTACGCGGTGACGCTACGCGTGGGCAGCCGGGCTGGGGTCGGCGAGTTGACCGGCTTCGACGAAGTGGTGCTGGCCACTGGGGTCAAACCGCGGATCCCCCAGATCCCGGGCATCGAGCATCCGATGGTGATGTCGTATGCCGAGGCGATCGCGGGCCGGCCGGTGGGCTCCTCGGTGG
>NZ_UWOA01000063.1:0-21910 GCF_900604305.1 Mycobacterium sp. P7213 | reverse complement strand
GCCCCACCGGCGGCCGCGACGGGGGCTCCGGCGGGAACGGCGGCGATGGTGGCAGGGCCAGCGGAACCGGTAGCACCGCTGGAGCCGGGGGCAACGGCGGTGACGGCGGCCTGAGCAGTCCTGTGGGTGGCCGCAACGGTGGTGATGGCGGCAGCGGCGGGAACGGCGGTGATGGCACCGATGGCGCTGCTGCCAGCCATGGTGGTGCCGGTGGTACCGGCGGTGGTGCCGGGGCCGGCGCTAGTGGCCATGGAGGCAACGGTGGCGTTGGAGGGGCCGGTGGTGCCAGCGATGGCGGCGTCGGTGGCGCCGGTGGAAGCGGCGGCACCGGATCAACCACCGGCAGCTTGGGACATGCCGGTGGCGGCGGCGGTGGCGGCGGTGGCGCCGGTACCGGCGGCCAAGGCGGCAACGGCGGCGATGGCGGCAACGGCGGCTCCGGCATGGGCGCCATGCCAAATGATCCAGACAGAGATATCGCAACCGGCCAAGGCGGCACCGGTGGAAACGGCGGAAATGCCAACGGTGGCATCGGCGGAAACGGCGGAAACGGCGGAAACGGCGGCTCCGGCCCGCTGGACGCCCAAGGTGGCATCGGCGGAAACGGCGGAAACGGCGGCCAGGTCGGTCCCAACGGCAACGGTGTCGGCGGCAACGGCGGTAACGGCGGTGGGAGTTCCCAGAACCCCGGCGGCAACGGCGGAAACGGCGGCGGCGACGGAACACCCGGAACACCGGGCGCTGATGGCGCAACCGCGGAGAACCCATCCAGCTGACAAGTGAGGTGGGCTGCCGTCAACGCCGGCGACGGACCCGGCAGCGGATTCGTCCCGATCGGAAGCTGACGAGGCGGTCGGCATTCGATTAGAGGACTAGGCGCTGCTGCGGTTGGCGTCAGACGATGGCGGAAACGCTTCACGGCCACCGACTTCCAATGTGTCGGGATCGGACTCGTCCATGTCGGTCACGGCCGCCATCGCCTTGCTGAATGCGTTGGCTGAGGCATATTGCTCCGAGGTCCTCGAAGGCCCCGTAGCCGCTTGCATCCGAGCGGATACCTACAGAATCGACCCAAGGAAACCTGGCAGTAGGCTCAACTTACGGACTAACAGACTCACAGTCAGGCGACGACATGCCGAGGAGCGACGACAACCACCTGCCCGCGGACGGGCTCACCCCCGGGCAGTGGGTCCGGTACGACAAGCTTGAGCGGAAGGAGACTCGGCTGCGGCCGGATCAGTACAGCTCACTGAGTGAATTGAGCCGTAGCCTCAACCGTCAGCGGCGGGGCCGTGGCGACCGCATCACTGAAAACACGCTCATCCGGGTGGCGATTGATCTCCTGCTCAGTCGGGAAGCGGAGCTGGCTGGCGCCACCGAGGCCGACCTGCGGACGTCCCTCGGGCTCTGAGATCGCCAACAGGCGTTGGAGGTTGCCAGATCCCTCATTAACTCTGTAACTTCGAAACATACAAAGTTTCTATGCAGGGGTGTGTATGTCTGTCGATGATTCGGATGTTCAGCAGGTTGTCCTCCACATGGCCTTCGACGTCATCAACCGACTTCTCGGCAATCCAGCGGACACCAAAGCGCAAGCGGCTGCGCGGCAAATCGTCCGCGGTCAATTTCCCTACAACGCCTTGCTGCGCAGGTGAGACTTGCGCGGTCACAAAAACATCACGGCGCCCGGCGTGTCATGGCCGCTGTACCTGGTACTTGCAGCCATGATGGCGTCATGGCTCAACCACATAAGGGTCCGCGCGAGCAGATTAAGACGCGGGTGCATGCGGAGGTCTACGCCGATCTGCGCCAGCTGGCTGCAGAACGCGGTTCGTCGGTCAGCCAGGTAGCGGCTGACCTGATTGCGGCCGCAGTTGGCCGCACCGACCTGGTACGCGACATACCGGAGGCACTGCCGCTGGCGATGTGAACCGAACGCCCGATACGGGCAGATGTGACAGCTCAATAGACGACGAAAGCCCCGGCTGGCACCAGGGCTTTCGGTGCCCCCCGAAAGGGACGTGTCTTGGTCGACTCGTCTCACGGTAGCGCATATCTGCATCAGATTCGAGCAGACGCGCAAACCCGTGACCACTGTGTTTCTAATATCCGCGTTGACCTGCGTGTTGCCGATAAGCAACACCGCCGACGGGACTGGGTCACCCGCGCGGGCTCGTGTGCGGCCCGCGTTCCGGTGTGGCGCAGCCGCCAGGCGTGGCTCGACGATGTGCAGGCATGGGCGGCCACACCGCAGCTAGCGCAGGTGTGTCGCAGCAAGCGGGTGTCGATTGCAGCCCCCACGCTCGTCGCGATCGCCACCGCAATGGCTGAGCACGCCGATCACGCTACCGGGCGACACTGTGCGGTGACCCGCGCCACGATCGGCGCTGTAGCCGGCTGTGGCCCCGACACAGTGACTGTCGCCTGGCGGGTGCTGCGGACCGCCGGCTGGGTCCTGGAGGCCCAGCGCGGACACGGCTCACCCACTACCCCCGAATGCGGCCGCCGGCCGTCGATCTACCACCTGATCCCGGTTCGCGAGCAGTCCACAGCTGTGGAGTTTCCCGACCTACCGCCGAAGGCGGTTTCTAGCTCTTTACGTCCCGTAGGGACTCCCTCACCAAGCGCGCGTCCGCGCGCCCGCACGGAGAACCCTCGACCAAAAAACCGTGGGCCGCGCCGCGGCCCACGGCCGCTGACGCTCCAACGGCTCGCCGCCGAGCTCATCAACACATGCCACGGGATCGGGCACAGTCACGCAGGTGCCATCTGCGACGCACTCAGCGCCGCCTGCATCGACCCACAGATCTGGACAGCACGCCAGATCACCACCGCACTCAACACCGACATGCGCACAACCGGCTGGACCTGGCCCGACCAGATACGGCATCCTGGAGCGTTCCTGGCATCACGACTCAAACGCATCGACTGGTCACCACCAACAGCCCACAACACCGGCGGTTACGCCGCCGGCACCGACAAGACACCCTCCGAGGCTCAGGTGCGGACCACATCCAGAGAACAAGCGCGGCGCGAACATGCTGCTGGTCGGGCGCGCGGCAAAGCGGCCCTGACGGGACCTGGCCATGCCGCAGCATTCGAAGCCCTGGCACTCGCGCGCCAGGCTGCCGCGCACCGTCATAGCCCCCGCTGATCATGCTGCGCGCGAAGCGTTGATCACCCGCGCAACGTACTGGTCGTAGCCGTGGTCCGTTTGCCAGCAGGAACACTCCTGGTCTAGGAGCCACCGTGCTCTGCTACGCGCATGGCGGTTCGATCCAGACGATGTCGGCATGTGCTGGCGATAGCATCGTGCCGTCGACAAGCCAGGACAGCACCCGCTCTGACGCGTCGCCGCCTCGCTGCACCAACGCCTCCATCAACCTCACCTCCACTCCCATCCCCAGCACCACAACATCACCACCTCCCCTTGCCCTGACACCTCCGCTCCCTCATTCTCACACGCCCACCACCACACCTGACCACTTCCTACCCCACCACCCAAACCATCACTGCAATTTCTGGCACATTGGCACAAGTTGTGCAAGACTGGTTGCGGCCGCGCGGGGCGCGTCCACAACCGTCCCGTCCCCCAGCGGGCGAACGGGATCGGCCGGGTCAGGAGGTGGTCGCTCGTGTTGACGCTTTCTCGCCTCTCGCGCTCGAGCATCGCCTACTACGAGAAGACGGCGAGCGAGGCCAAGCAGGCCGCGATGGACCGGCAGGCCGCCGGTGGTGGGCTCGGTGAGTACTACACCGAGGGCGACACTCGGGTGCCGACCTGGATCGTCACCGGGGATGCTTCGCAGGTTGCTGAGCTGACTGGGTTGACTGACGCTCAAGTCGCCGGTGGGTTTGCTGACGGTGATCAGGTGTCGGCCTGGCTGGACGACGGCATCGCCCCGAATGGGGCGACTGGTCGGGCATTTACCACCGGGTCAGTGCACGGCTTTGATCTGACGTTCGCCGCACCCAAGAGCGTGTCGTTGGTGCGGGCGCTGAGCACCGATCTTAATGAGAAGGTGGTCGCCGAGGCCCACACGCGGGCCGTCAAGGCGGCCCTGGACTACCTGCATCAGCACGCCGGCTACACCCGGGTCCACAACCCGCTGACCGGCAACAAGGATTTGCAGCGGCTGCCGGGGTTGACTGCCATCGCCTACCAGCACGAGACGTCACGGTGTGGTGATCCGCACCTGCACACCCACGTCATCCTGCCCAACCGGCAGGCGCGCGCCGACGGTGTGCTGGTGTCGATCGACTCCAAATCGCTGCATCACGAGGCCAAGGCCGCCGGCATTGTCTACCAATCGGTGCTGCGTCACGAACTGCACGCCGAGCGGGGTTTCGAGTTCACCACGGTTGGTGAGCACTCCGGCATGGCCGAAATCGCGGGCATCACCAAGGCGTGCATCAAGGCGTGGTCGCAGCGGTCGACGCGGCTGCGGGAATGGGCGCGCGACAACCTTGTCGTTGTCGATGGGGAGCCCACCGCGGCGCAGCTGCAAGCCGCGCAAAAGGCGACGCGGCCGCGGAAACCGGAATCGCTCGCGTGGGCCGACCTCAAAGAGCAGTGGCGCGCCGATGCGCGCGGGTTGGAGATCGACCGCGCCGCGCACACCGAAGCGCGCCGCGCCAACCGCGGCGCATCGCGTGATCTGTTGGTGCGCCCGCGCCTGGCGCAGATGGTCGCGCGCATCGACAAGGCCGCGTTTACCCGCGCCGACCTGGTGGAGCTGGTCGGCGCGCTACTGCCCTACGACGCGCCCGGCAGCCCGCGCGAGCTCATCGAAAAGATCGTCGACACCGTCTCGATCCGCGTCTCCGCGCAGCGCGAACGCCACCACCGCGAAGGCCACGAGCACTACACGGTGGACGCGATCATCCGCGAGGAAGAACGCATCTTCGAGATGATCGACGAGAAAGACGCGCGGACCCGCATCGACGTGCGCCGCGACGACCTCGGAGACCTCTCCGCCGACCAAGCGCGGGCCGTCGGCAATATCGCGTCCTCGCCCTACCTCGTGCAGCCACTGCAAGCGCCGGCCGGCGCCGGCAAGACCCACTCCCTCAAAGCACTCCGTGCGGGCGCGCACCGCGGCGGCAAGAAGGTGCTCGTGGTCGCGCCGACTGGCCGCGCGGTGGACGAGGCCATGCGTGAGCAGGCCGGCGACCGTGGCCTGACCGTGGACAAAGCGCTCAGGCTCATCGGTGACGATCAGCTCCGCCTCGATCGGAGCACCGTGGTCGTCGTCGATGAAGCCGCCATGGTCGGCACGCCAAAGCTGGCGAAGCTTCTTCAAGCCACCACCGCTGCGCGGGCCAAGATCGTGCTCGTCGGCGATGCTTATCAACTCGCGCCGGTCAAATCCCGCGGCGGTATGTTCGAGCAACTCTGCACGGACCTGCCCTGGTCGCAACGCCTTTCGGAGGTATGGCGCATGCGCGATCCTGCCGAGCGTGACGCGTCGCTGGTGGTCCGCTCCGGGCGCGGTAATCGACTTCGCAAGGCGATTGGCTGGTACCGCAATCAGGGCCGCTTGCACACAGGCGATCAGGTGGCGATGGCCCAAGACGCCACCACGGCCTACGTCACCGCCCGCGCGGCCGGCAAGGACGCGGCGATCATCTGCGACCGCTGGGAAGTCGCTGATGCCATCAACCAGAAGCTGCACGACCACTACACCGCCGCAGACGCGCCGAGTGTCCTGGCCGCACGCGATCAGCACGTCCGCGCCGGTGATCTGATCATGACGAAACGCAACGACGCCGACATCGCAGTTGAACCGGGGCCGGAACATTCACGCGGCCAGCAACTCGATCAGGTCCGCAACGGCAACCGCTGGCTAGTCACCGCTGTCGACACCGACCGAGGCCGCATCGCCGCCAAGAGGCTCACCGACTCTGCCCGTACCGTATTCGACGGTGACTACCTGAAAGAACACGTCACGCTCGGGTATGCCGGCACCGTTCACTCCGCCCAGGGCATGACCGTCGGTGGAAGGACTTTCGGAGGTCGCGACCGTGCCGGTGTGTGCTGGACCATCATGTCTGACCGCGCCAGCCGCGCCGTGGCCTACGTCGGGATGACCCGAGCCCGCGACGAAAACCACGTCGCGATCTACCCGGCCGTGACTAACGAAGCCGACGAACAGGTACGGCGCGGCACCAAACACGAAGCCGCCGCAGCCCTTCACACGATCTTGACCGCCAAAGGCGACCGGGCCCAGACCATGCACGCCGCCGCTGAGACCACTGACCGTGCCCTGCTACCCACGGTGCTAGCCACACTCCTGGACCGCAACGATCAACGACGGACTACCCGGGCTCACGCTTGGAGCCGACGCACCGCCGAAACGCGCGCCCGAGAAGATGCCCTACAACGCATCACCAACGCCACCAGCCGTGCGCGCAGCCGCAGCCGCGGCCGCGACGAAGGTTACGGGCTGGAACTCTAAAGCTGCGGTGGTAGGGCCGTGTAGGACACGATGCGGGCACCCTGCTCAATCAGACTGAACGGCAACGACTCTTGGCCCCACAAACTGCACAGCCACAGGGCGTGATAACGCACCAAACCGTGCACCGCCCGCACTCGAACCGCCGAATCTGGGTGCGGCACGCCGCGACCACGATCATCGATGTATATGTACCCATCCCGGTCGACCAGCGCATCGCTCAGTGCCGACGTCACACGTGCGAACCACTGCGGAGCGGCGCCTTCGGGCAGCACGGATGGCTCCAAGAAGGGTGACGCAGCGTGTGTCAGTCGAAACCCCTCGGCGAACTCCTCGGCGCCGGCGTACGTGGGCGCAGCCGCGCGGCCAAGTTCAATGATCGACGTATATGCGTGGCGATCTGCGGACATCTGCGCCGCAGCCAGGCCAGCGACGTGACGCAGCACTCCTTGGCTGTCCTCACCAGCCCACAACACCGCGGCCGCGGCCGCAGCAATCGTCTGCTCAGCCGCAACCTCCAGCTGTTCCAGCTGTTCCCTAACACTCATTCGCGTTCCTGCTGGCCTACCGCCGAGTCAGCTATTTGCCTTGCTAGATAAGCGATTTCCGGGTGCTTGATATCCGGTCCATCTGCATCGTTGTCGAGGTCCCAGAGCAGCAGGAGCTCTGCCAGCCGCGCCACATCGTGGCAGGCCCGCACATACGGGGAAGCGGCAGTGGCGTCACCAGGCAGCCAGCCCGGCCGCAGTCCCGATCCCGTGCTCATCAACTGCACGGCCTCCGCTCGTAGCGTCCACCACCGGTCAGCCGGTACTTGCACGCCACTGCTCAGCAGCTCCAACACCTCCCGGATGATTGGTGGCACCGCAAGATCGGGCACCGTCCCGGCCCGGCCCAGTGCCGTCTGTGCGGCGGCGAACGTGGTCATCCATGCTTCGGACCGATCGGGCATGCGGCCGTCTCGACCGAATCCGGTCAGCCGCGCGTACTCACCCCGGTCGATGGTCTCCAACCGGTGCATATGTCCTTCGTCGAGATGCATCGGCTCAACGGCACCACTAGGTGATGGCTTCGTAGCGCATTCGTCGAAATGCGGAACACCGGCCGCCCGGGCTGGTGCTGCAGAGCCGCCGTACTCCGTCGAGACCGCCAGCGCCCACAACTCGGCCCGGCTACGTTCGGCCGCCCACTCAGCGAATGCCAGCATCGTTTCAGCCGGATTGGCCCAGCTAAACCAGCGCGACCGGAACTCTCCCGGTAGGTCCGGCTCGCTGAACAGCATCCGCGCAGAGCGCGGCACAAACACTCCGCGCGGAATGAATCCAGCGCCCTCGCTACTCGTGATCACCGTCTCCGCGCCCGACCGGGTGAGAAACACGCCGACGCACCAGTCCAGAAACAGTCCATGGACCGCGGAGGCGCGCAGCAGCTGATCGACCAGCTCAGATGCCCTCACCAGCAATGGATCAGGCTTGGAGGATCGGACCGCCTCGTTGGCAAGACCGGCCGATGCGCCAACACCCGATCCCACAACACCGGGTGGGAGCGGAGCCACCGTGCCGCCTGACGAGCTGGAGCCTGATGAGGCGGCGGACATAGCCGGCGGCGATCCTGTCGCCGGTGCTACCGCCACCGAGGAGGCGGGCGCGCGAGCGACATCCGACCCGAACGGCGGCAACGGTCCAGTCGACACGCCGCTGGTACCAACCGCTGAACCTGCACTCATCGCAGGCCCGGGTGCCACGGCGGGACTAGCCGCCGCGGGCCCGCCAGCGGCGGCAGCGACCGGCGGAGGTGCCGACGACAGACCGCCCGCAGTTCCAGCACTGCCGGAGGTCGACGGCGGAGACACAGGCGGCGCGAACGGCGCGGCCGGCCCCCCGAGGCCCGCGCTCAAGCCGCGGGAGAAGTCCGACGATGACGCCGGCCCAGGCCCGGCGCCACCAGAGAGCCCGCTACCTCCCAGGCTCGCGGGGGAGCTCAACCCTTGCGATGGCAGACCGCTGCCGCCAAGCCCCGCTGGCGTGCTCGCCGTTGGTGTCGACGGCATGCTGAGCCCGCTGTTACCCAACCCTGACGAACCCGCCGAGGGCATCGATGGCGGGCTCCCGCTACCTGACCCCAAGCTGGGCATGCTCATCGGCGACGGTATTGCTGACGGGGTCCCAGCGGCGCCATCGGCACCGAGGTTATGCTCCTTTCGGACAGCATCGGATTCCCCAGGGAACCGATTACCTGTTCCCGCGATGTCACCCTGGCTGGAGTCATCCGAGCCAGTTCCTTTTGATCCCGAACTCTTGTCTTCCCCGATGTTGTGCTCGCGCCGGTGTGGTCCACCTTTGGTGCTGTCGCTATCGCGCGGCGCGTCTTTTGGTGCGGGGCCTCGCCGCCAGCCAGCCGACATTCCGCTGGCTGAGTCGGGTGCACATTTCTCGGGCGGTGTACTCGGGGTTCCGCTTCCAGGTATAGGGCCAGAGGGGTTGCCCCCGAGGCCAATTGAGGATCCTTGTGCGCTGATGGCGGCTGTGGCCTTGGCGGATATGGCCGTTGCATCGCGCCGTGCTTGGGCGACGATAGCTGCGATCTGCTGTTGGGCCAGCACCGGATTCAGCGATCCCGAGGACATCGCCTGCATGATCTTGTCGATCTCAGCGTGGGCTCGCGCGTCGACATCGTCGAGGTCCTCCCGAAGCCCGGCCAGGAGACGGCCAACCTCCTCGGACACCCGCGCCATCGCGAAGTACTCATCGGCCTGCTGAGTGCACGTGGCCGCGGATCGGTAGCACGCATCGCAGAAGCCAGTGATCGCGTCGCCAGACTGCTCCCCCGCGACTTGTGAAGCAATCGAACGAATCTGGTCGGCGCAGCCGAGCAACTCAACACCCTTGCCGTGCTGCGCCTCAGCAGCCGACTGGAAGCTCGACGGGTCAGTGTGGGGCCAGACTCCCCCGACGATCACTGCCGACCACTGGCGGCACGGCATCCCCGCCGGAGCTGTAACCGCTACCACGCGACCCCGAGCCGCTCGCAAACGTGCAAGGGACCGCTAAATGCCCCGACGCTATCGGAAAACAAGGTCCGTAGGGAAAGCGGGAGCGGTCCCGGCTCCAGGTCCAGCGCGATCAGATGCTTGTCGTCGATGAACCGCTGGACGCTACGCCGGAGAAACGGGTCGGCGTCCTGGTGCTCATCAACGACCGGCTGCACCCGTCTGATCCAGTCGACGATGTCGGTGATGAATTTCGGCGTGGCCGCGTCGCGCGCAGGCGTACCAGAATCGCCCAATTCGCCATACTCGTTGTTTATCCGGTTCTCCTCCGCCAACAGTGGGCCGATTGCGGTGCACAGTGCGCGGTCCGCTTGGGTCGTATCGCTCGCCGCCGGTGCACTGGAAGGCTGCGCGGCTTCTCGCGCCGCGGCCGGACGCGTCGCCAAAGCGGCACTCCCCACCACCAGAGCGGCAATCGCGGTAATCAGCGCCACCACGGCCATCCACGAAAACCGTGGTCGGCCCAACTGTTGCTGAACTGGTGGTGGCCAAACGTGTGCAACACCGCGAGGGTCCATTTCACCAGCGTAGGACACCCAACCGACACGTTTTCACACTATTTTTCAAGGCCCGAATATCCGGATCAGCTTGGCAAACCCCGATATTCGCCAGCCGAGCATCGCGCAGATGCAGGTCGAGCTGGCCATGCTGCGCGCCGCCGGCGACATGAACCGGCGGCAGTCCGGCGGCCGGCGGCCCCTCGAGGACACCGCCAACGACGCCCAGGCGGACGCCGCCGCCGGCGATGCCTTGACCCAGCGGGCCGCGTTGCGCCGCGACCATCAGCGCGCCGCCAACACCACCGCGGCGATCTGGCAGCAGATTAACCAGGGCCGAAGCCGGCCCCGCCGCGAGCGAGACCAGGGCGACTACCTCGGTCTTTAACCCCAGATCGGTCGGGTGAGCGGCCTAGCCGCCTGGCCGCGCCGCGGCACCTCGCCTGCACGCCCCATGTGTAGAACGTCGTCTCAACCCAGAAGAAGGGACCGATGTTCTACAGGAAGGCCCCTGCGATGCTCTCACCTTCAACTGACCCGCTGATGACGCTGCGCACCGCTGTTGTGCTTATTGGCGGGCTCCTGATCGGCGTCGCCGCCGGCGCCCTGACCTACTGCGGTACCAAGAAGCTGGCCACAGCGGTGCTGGCCGGCGGCAGTGCATTCGGAGTCGGTGTCGTGTGGCTGCACACGATCATTGCGGCTTAGCCCAGGCTTAGCCCTGGTGGCCGCCTAAGCGAGGTCGTCGTACTACGGCGGCGATGATCAGACAGCGTTGTCCGGTCACGGGTTCCGTAGTTCTCGGTAGCGGGTGGGTGTCAGATCCTCGCTGTGACTGACGTGGAGCTGGCCGGGGCGGGTTCGCTGTTCGTAGGCGGTGATGACCAGGCCGACTCCGCCAGCCGCGGGCACCAGGACGCCCTGCACGTGCAGAAACCACGCAGCATGGCCCACTGCTTGGCAGGCTGACCAATCATCTCCGTAGACGTCGTCGTCTTCCAACCCCACCGCTTCGCGGGCGTCAGCGGTGGTGAGATCCAGGACGGCCAGGTCGGTGGCGTCGATGGTGTGTAGCCGGTAGGTCGCTTCGAGCAGCTTTTCTGGGGTCGTGGATGCCGCCTGTGCAGCGCGTTCCACCTCAACCATGCAGGCTTGCGCGGAATCGGCCAGGTAGATCGCCGAGAACAGCAAGGGCGGGTTCCACCTGCCACCGAATCTGCGCGCGCCCTCCCCTGACAAGGGTTCACGGTGGGCTGTGGTGTATCGAGCACACGTTCCCGACCATTGGATGGTGCCACGCGCATCGATGCGCTGCACCAGGCCTTCATCGAGCGCATCGCTCACACGAAGATTCCTTCGGCCATGGCGTCGATGAGGGCTAAGACGCGCTGATACTCCCCATCGCGTACCAGGTCGGCGGGCTTGCTGTGTGCGAGTAGTCGGTTCGGCGAGAACATCCACATGTTGGCCTGGTCGCGGGGAAGGACTTCAGTCAGCGCGTCTGCGACGTAGGCCAGCTCGATCAGTCGTTGCTTGTTGAGGCGTTGCGGGACGACCTGACCTGAGGTCCAGCGCGCCACCGAGCGGGCCGACGCATCGACGATGTTGCCGACCTCCTCGTAGGTCAATCCCAAGTGTTCGATCGCACTCGACACGGTCGAGGCGAGCGCATTAACTCCCATGATCTCTGCCTGTCTTCTTTTTGTCAGTCATTATGTCATGTATTCTGACACGAAGTGATGCCGGCAGGCGAGAGGAAGTTTCAATGGGCGTTCAGTTTCGGCTCGGACCCAACGACCACAAGCCGGTCGAAGACTTCCTGTCCCGCGACCATGCCGGCACGGCCGCCATCACCCTCGACACCAAGGCTGCGCGTCACCAAGCGGCCGCGGCTGCAGCCGCCGTCGACGCGGGCCGGCACGTCTACTGGGAACCCGCAGCCGAACGGCTGGCCAACGACGGTTTTGGCCTCGACAAATTCCCGCTGTGGACCGGCCAGCCTTACGAGATCAACAACCTCTCCGGTAACCAGGTGGCCCGCGCCGCCCTGGTCGGTCTGACAGTTGAGAAGCACCCGCCGCAGGTCACACACATCACTGCACCGCACTTCTACGTCACCGATGAGCGCACCGCGCGCCTCAACGTCGATCTCGCCGAACGCACCCGGTTGGCCGTCAGCGACAAACCCACACGGGCCGTGATCACGATTTCGACCACCGCTGTGAGTCGCCTCGGCATCGATCTCGCCGCCGAGTACGCCGGCGCAGGGATCAGTAACGTCGAGATCCGCTTCTCCCCCTTCGGCGGCGACGACGAAGGTATCCGCAAGATCCGCGCCGCCTTCGGGGTTCTCGACCAGTTCCGCGAGTACGACATCACCGTCACGCTGGGGCTGTCGGGCAACATCGGGCGCGCCGCTCTGGCCATGGGCCACGCCGACGCCTACTCAGTCGGTCTGGGAATGCTTGAAAAGGTCAATCACGCCCAAACGATGGCCCGCTACCGCAAGGCCCCCGACCCCGACAAGGAGCAAAGCGGTGGCGCCGCCGGCGGTATCTATCTGCCCCGACTCGGAGCCACCGTATCAGCAAAGGCGGCACGACAGCTGTTGAGCCACACCGATATTCGCACTCGCGTCGGGTGTCGTATTGGAGCATGTCGCAACAGCGTGACAGGGCCCCTCGACGACCGCCGGGCGCACTACCTGCACTCCCGGGCCAGCGAGGTGGCTGAGATGCTTCGTCGGCCGGCGCCCTGGCGCGGGGCGATGGAAATTGACCGTCTCAACGAGGCCATCGCATTGCGTGAACGCGTCAACGAGCACTACCTCAGCGACGACGTACACAAACTTGGCACGCGCACTCTGCGCAGCCTCATTGACGAGATCGAACACGAACAGCAGCGGGCTTCTTGAGCGGCCCGAAGGGCGATAGGCCGTGGCTCAGGTCCGTGTCCGTGTCGTACTGCGGGAGTAAATTTTGAACAACCGATCACGCCGATAAGGAGCAGCACGGTGGCTGACTACGACGTCCAGTACGACAAAAATTCAGATGACTGGGGCGCCAAACGTGCCGGGGCAGGGCGAGCTGCTGGGCGCTACGGCACCCAGGCTGAGGCGCACGACGCCGCACGGGGCTTTGCGGAACGCAGCGGCGGCGGCGAGGTGCGAGACCACCGCAAGGACAACAACCGGATTCGGAACACTGACACAGTCGGGAAAAAAGACCCCTACCCGCCAAAGGGCTGAACCCCGGAACAGACCATCAACTGGCCGCTGCAGGGTTCTCGCCGAGCGTCCGGTAGACGGTTGACCGCCCGACCCCGAGCAGCTGAGCTATCTCCCAGACCGGGACGCCTTGAGCACGTAACTGCTGGGCGTGTGCCAGCCGCGCGCCCTTCAACGCTGGTCGGCGCCCGCCGACCCGGCCGCGTGCCCGGGCCGCGGCCAGGCCAGCCACCGTGCGCTCCCGCATCACAGCGCGCTCGAACTCGGCCAGCGCACCGAACACGTGTAGGACGAGTCGGCCGGCGGCCGTGCTGGTGTCGATCTGCTCCCCCAGCGACCGCAGCGCCACACCACGGCCTGCCAGGTCCTCGACGAGGCGCAGTAGCTCAGGCAACGACCGGCCGAGCCGGTCGAGGCGCGCAACCACCACGGTGTCGCCCTCCTGGGCCGCAGCGAGAAGTTCTGCCAGAGCCGGCCGGTCGGCCCGCAGCCCAGACGCGGTGTCGGCGAAAACCCTTTCTGCGCCCGCGGCGTTGAGCGCATCGACCTGAGCCTGCGTGCTCTGCTCGGCAGTCGACACCCGCGCGTACCCGAGCAGGCTCAAAGCTGGCCCTGGGTGGTAGCGAACCATTCACGGGTCGCTGGACAGCCAGCGGCGATGTCGGCCTGGCCGTCGTCGAGGCCCCACAGGTCGCACGCCCACCGCTCCCAGGTCGATTCCAACGTCTCACCGACGCCCGCGAGAACGTCACCCCGCCCCAGTAGCGCAGCCACGGCCGCCACCTCGCCGGTTGACCACACAGACCGGTACTCATCCCAGCCGTAGGTACGCGCCAGGCCCGCACGGTGCAGCAAGTCCGCCGCCCGGCGTGCACGGTCCTCATCGGTCGGCCGGCGGAACAGATTGCTCATCACGTCACCCATGTCTCTGATGCTGCCCTACCCCACCGACATAAGTGGGACACGATTACGGGACCGCCAACGCGCAGGTCGGCGACGCACCGCACCACGGTCCCAGTAACGATCGTTACCGGGACGGCAATCCGGTCCGGTCGGCAAATCCGGTAGGTGTTGTGAGTCGGAGGATGGCCGATCCCGGGTGTTGGGCCGTGTAGCAGGCGCTTGTTTCGCAGATGCTGAAGTGTCTTGCGGCCGCGCTGAGGTGCGTCTTTCGGGCCGCACGATAGACCTGGCCGCGCAGCGGCGTCACTCCGCGACCGCCCGTTGGCGCGCAATGCGCCGCTGCCGGGCCGCGTCTCGTTCGGCCTCGGATTCATACGGGTAGCTCGGATTATCCTCAACGGCCGCCGCGTAGGCGGCGTCAAGAATCTCGTCTTGGAACTGCTCCATTGCTTAACTAGAACGTATTGACGTAATTACGTCAATACGTTCTCTTTGAGCCACTGGTCGGCCAAGTCCGTCAGGATCTTGCTCATGCTGGTGTCGCGGTCAAGCGCGGCTTGCTTGAGTGCACGCACCGTCGCGCGGGGTAGGTACACCGTGGCCCGCTGCATTTCATCGGCTGGCGACCGGAATGCCTCAGCAGCCCGCTTGGCCGGCTCCGTCTTCACCCGAGCCGCCATCTTCGCCGACAGATCAGGCATGGACCAACGCCCCCATCAACTCGCTGAGCACATCGTCATAACCGTGCAAATGGCTCGGTGCTGCGCCGTAAGCGCGCCGAATACCCTCCCTGCGCACGATGGGTGTACCAACTACTGGCACGCCCTCGCCCTCCAGGAGCGCCCGCACCTCATCAGCTAGGCGCGTACGCATATCCACCCCGGTCAACAACACGGCTGTCGGCCGGTGCGCGGTGATCTCCAGAGTTGGCCACACTCGGCGGACGTCCAGCGGTGAGGCCCCGGTCGGCACGACCACCAGGTCGGCCACTTCGATCGCCTCCTGGATTACCTGCGCGGTACCTGGCGGTGTATCGACAATCACCAACTCTTTATCCCGATCAACCGTCAACGGCCGGCCCGCCGGCACAACGGGAAACGGCAGCGGCGCGTCTCCACGCGCATCCGCCGCCCACTCCAGAGCCGAGCCCTGCGGATCCGCATCCACCAGCACCACGTCCAGGCCACGCCGCTGCGCGGCCGTCGCCAGATACACCGCGGAAGTCGTCTTAGCGACCCCGCCTTTCGTATGAACCAGAGAAATCACAGCCATGTGCAAGACTGTACGCAATGACGTAACAACGTCACTGCACCGACACGCCATAGCGTACTTACGTTGTTACGTCATACCCTACGGACTGGGCCGGCGCCGCCACACTTCCGGAATGCGGCTATTGGCGGTGTACCAGTCGGTCAGCGCCGGGTCGATCGCCTTCAAGAGCCGGGCCACCGTGCGGTGATAACTCATCGGGTCGATGTCGAGCAGGGGCTCCATGTGTGCCACGCGATTTCGGATGCTGTGGAGCCGCTCGACCCAGAACTTGATCACCGCTGGGTTTGGGTGATTGGGAAACGCATGCCGCAAGGCGGCATTCCACAGTGTTGCCTGTGGCCGGGGTTTCAGCCCCGGGGGAGCAGTGGATGAATTTTTGCGAGGCAGCAGCACGTTCCATGTGCCGAACGTCAAGTGAGCCACCACATCGTCATGGTCAACCGCATGCCCATGGCGACGATGTCCTGGAGTCCTAGCGTCCCGGTCTTTCTCTGCACGCTGATAAGCGTCGCGGTAGGTCGAGTAATTTCCCGCCCCGCCACCTCTGCGGGGATTTAGGACCCCCCACAGCGGAGCGGCCGGCATCTTCACCCACTCATGGTTGTAGGTGATGCCACGGCCTGTATGCGGAGGTTGCGCCGCGTTCCAGACCCGCAGCTGCGCATCGACTGCGTTTCGCAGGAATACCTCGGCGACCCCAAGCGCTTCGTACATGGCACCCGCCAGCTCGATGTTCCAGCGATACAGCTCGAGAGCGGCGCCGACGTCAGAACCAGCGGCGGCGAGGTAAGTGGATAGCCTGGCGCCGGTGATGTGATCGGTGACTGCCTGGAGCTTCAGGCCTTGAAGCACAGCGTGTCTCCTTGGTAGTCTGACAGCAGAGGCGAGGGCTAGGACCTCGCGAAAAATTGAAGGTACCCTCCGCAGCAACATGGCCGCGGGGGGCCTTTCTTTTTGTAACCCAAGCGACGAGGGCCTGGTCGGCCCGGATCAACTCGATAAGCCACGACCTCAGGGACTGGGGGCCAAAGACCGCAGCCACGTGCACGAAGTGCTAGGACGCCGGCCAACCTAAAGCGACGCGAGGTGACGTAATGACGTCACTGCACCGACACGCTATGACGTACAGACGTAATTGCGTTGGCAGATGCCAAGGCTCGGTTACGGCGGGAGATCCTGATCGCGGGGCCTAGGTCGAATCGCTCAGGGCGGTTAAGCGGTTAAGTTGTATGCGTCCAAGACCTTCGCTAATGCGGGATTGCGGGACGGGGAGCGATAGCCATCCCGTCATCAACGTCGATAGCGGTTTTGATGGAGTCGCGTAACCAGACGGTCCAGCAGGTCCAGTCGCTACCATGCTTGGAGCCGTAGCGGATTCCGATCGGCTGCGTTCCATCAGCGAGACGCACATTTGCTACCTGCTCCGCAAGGAGTGTGGTCAACGATCGGTCCGGACTTCTCAGTTCTGCAACCGTGACCTGCTTCATTCCCCGCTCCCACAGCCCGCACGGGATGTGCTGTTCCAGGTATCCGACTGTACGTGAGTGCTCGACCTCCACCAGCCATCCAGATGACGGAAGGGTGAGCATATAGAGCCGAAATCCAAAGAGCCAGTTCAAATCTACAGCGTATGGCGGCAACCGCCGGCCAGCAGCGACCCAGTCCTGCTCAATGAGTTCATCGATGGTGGCGCCAGCGGTGTCATCTAGGTACCTGGCAGCGGGCGCGCCCCGAGGCTTTTTGAGGCTCCCCAGCAGCTCCCCGTAGGCACCTTCGGGGCTGCATGCTGCGTAAATCGTTTGCTCGCCGGCAATATCGAATCGGTTCCAACCAGTACGGTCGTCAGAGCTGCTGATGCTTCGGCGGCGTGGATTCAGGGGACCAAACGATGGCTTCGCTAGCCGGAAGAGGATTTGTTGCGAGGCCGGCACCAACGCCATGCCTGTGGTCGCGCAGGGATGGACATCGACTGACAAACGGTGGCCTCCCGCAGCTAGAGATGGTCATTCTAAGCTGCGGGGAGACCCCCGTGCGGCATTACCGTGTCAGTTGTCGGTGCCATCCACGAAAGCGGCCGCTGCAGTCATCACCTTGCGGAACTCCCCATCGCGTATAGCCAGATACGGAGGCACTTCTTGAAGGCGTGGGTTAGCCCCGATAAACCATGCCCGTGCGACGTCGTCGCCTTCTGAGCTAGCAACAGCGCACCATGCACGGTGCGCAACCTGCAGGCGCTGAAGCGCCTCAGCCCGAGGGGTAGGCCCACCTTCTGATGCCCACTTGTGGGGAAGTTTCCTGTCTCGCACACCGGCCATGACGGCGACCATGGTCGGCCCCAGGTGCTGGACCAGCTGACGGGCTAGTTCAGCGTGCGGCAGGCGAACGGTCTTGGTGTGGTTCAAGACTGCGTCATCGACGACAGGCATCGTCATCACGTTCCTTCGATCTTTCGTGGCTACTACTAAGACGGACACTACTACAATTCCACTCAAATGCAACTACGAATCATCTGCGGTTGCTCCAAAGTTTTATTGCGGAAGTCGCCTCAACGAGACGCCTCGCGGAGACGCTGTGCATGACTTTGAGGGCCGAAGCGGTCCGATCTGACGCCCATCCGTTGGCGGTAGCTGTCATCTTCGTCCACCTCATAAATCTCACGTGGTCGCGCGCATGAAGAGCTGGTAGGCCAACAGGAGATAGTAGACGTAACAATGCAATAACGTAATGACGTATAGTTGCTATTACAGCATCGCATGGAGCATCGGGGGTGACTCTATGGTCGAGCCCTTCGCAGGCCGGGTGATCGCATCGTGGGGGAACGGCACCTGCGATGACGACCTCGTTGCCAGCATCGAATCGCTGTATTGGGAGCGGCTGCGGTTCCCACCCTCGTGGCCTAAACATCGACGCCAAGGCTTCATCACGCGCCATGCTGACCTCGCTGCCAGCGAGCTGAGCAGCCTATTCGACGACCTCATCGACACCGTCATCAATGACCACGGTCTCCGGTATGGGGTCATGCCACACAGTGAGGACGCGGCCCAACTTGTCCGGGCTGCCCGTCGTGAGGCCCTCGATGACTTCCTCATGCGCATCGACGACGTGGCCGACGAAATCGCCTACGCCGCCGCCGAGGACCCCGGCCGCGGCCACGGCAGCATGACCGCCTGCGGACCCGGCCAACGTCCGCCAACCATTCTCACGCACCGCCGCCGGCCACGGCATAGTTCACGACCGTGACCCTGCATCGTGCCGATCAACCTCGTCGTCGCGGCCACTGACCAAACGAACGATGTCTGCGTAGCTCCGGGCTACGACCACCACAGCTCCGGCCACGAGAGCGGTAATGATGACGGCGGCAGCCAGAATCTCGGTAACGATGACGGCGACGGCGACCATGGGACTCCCTGCATTCGGTGAACAGTCCTCTACTTATTTCCGGGGCGCTCGACAGAGTGATAACAGGGCACCGTGCACACGCACTCTGCGCGGCGCGGCCAGCCGGGCCGCCCTTTGGTTGGAGCTACGGGCCCGAGGGGGCCCATTACCTCGAGCCACCCAAGCGTAATGACGTATATACGTCATTACGTCATCACGTCATAATTCATCGCCGGCCCGGCGGCTGACGGTGCTGACGTACCCTGCCGGATCTCTAGGTCGGTTGCGTGTCGCTGCTACGGAGCACAATGGAGCTGTTTCACCTGGTCGCAAGCTCCTGAAAAATATTTTCCTCGGAGTTTCAGGGGTGCCCGTCACCCGCGGACTTAAGAGGAAGCGACAACCGTAGGGATCGGTTGTCTCCTTCTCGCCTCCTGGAGATGTAGTTATGGATCGACCAGACCGACTCGGCCCGCCGGTCGATTCCGCGCGCTTACAACCTGACAACCAGGCCGCCGATAACCCGCCGATCGACAACGGCTTGGTCGGTCGCTGGCTCGACGATCCGGACCTTGCCGCCGAACTCGCTGATGAACAAGAACGCGCCTTCAGCGACTCCAAGCTGATGACGAACTGCTGCTAGCTCTGCAGCTGAACGGGTTCGCCGGCTCACAGTGGGAGCGGTTCACACGCGAGCTGGCCCGCTACGGCCTCGGAGTACTCCGTGCCTGGATTGTCCGCGGGAACATCTACGGCAAGGTGCAATCTCTCACCGGTTACGGACTCAGCCGCCTCGACGGCTGGCCCGACCGTCAGACCGCCGAGGACCTGGCCGCCGAGACCGTCGTCGTCGCGCTGTGCAATTACGTCATTACGTCACAGTGCCCCTTCCTGGCCCGCACATTGTGGTGAACGTTCCGGTGGTGGGCGTCAAGGGCCACGGCCGCTACGCGATCGACCACAGGCCGACCCTTGACACCCACCACCGGAACGCACAAAAGCCGGCCAATACGAGGAAGGGGCAGCTAAGACCACCGGGAATACCGATGGCTCATTGCCGATGACCACAGCGGGCGCACCGCCGATTCGGAAGTGCCGTCGCCCGATTCACGCTCGTGAACAAGGCCAGCACAGCCAGCAAGACATGCACCGCCGTTACCCAATCGACGGCCTGGGCGACGACGAGAGCGCAGGCCATCGCGATGGTCACTTGCAGTGTCGGCGACGCGGCAGATCGGTAGGGCTTCTCGTCCGGGATCTTCGGATCTACCATGTGCAACAGGTTCCTTCCTTTGTTTCCAGCAATCGGGACCGTGGAGCTGATCGACACCGCACGCCATGCCCGGCGTGACATTCGGGTGTCGGTCAGTTTCCTTTTGTGCCCACCAAGCAGGCACGAATCTCATCTTGAAGGTGACCAGAGACACGGCGCAATAGATGACACGCGGCCCTGCCGACTTTCGACCTCGCGCCGAGCCGCATGTGCGGCCCCGACTCCGGATGATGCATACGAAGATCCTCACCCCGCCAGGGTGAATAATCCAGAGGACCCAGACCGCGGCCACGCACCGCGGCGGTGGCTCAAGACAGGCCGTAGCGGCGGCGCAGCTCAAGGCTTACCGCTGGCTACCCCAGTTTCAACTTCCCTCCAAAGAAGATTTCGGGCGCGTCCTCCGAGTACAGGCGCGGAGTCTTGGTGACCGCTCCTCCGCATAAGGTGCCGAGAACTCGATCCCTCGCTACCATGACGAGGTCTGATACTGAGAAGGGACTAATAAGATGGCACGGCTGAACACACGCTCGGGACTGCGGCGGGTGACCGCTGCGGGAGCGTCTGTAGGGGCCTGGGCGGCCTTCGGATTGGCCCCGGCGGCGTACGCAGACTTCGACGACTTCTTCGGCGATCTGTTAGATCCGGCTGCGTGGGGCACCCTGTTCGACCCCGGCTACTGGGACGGTTCGGACTCGGCTTCGACGCTCGACCTCGCGTTCAACGGTGATGACCTGGCAGGTGCGGCCCTGAGCACCGATGTCACTTCGCTGCTCGATTCCGCTTCCTTCGCCGACTGGTTCCAGAGCGACGTCTACCTGCCGTTGCATGCTGCGATGCAGGACTGGATCGACAGTCCGTTCGGTTCGCAGATCGACGACCTCATCAACCCGTTGTTCGCTTTCGGTGGCTCCTGCGGCTTGATCTGCAACGGAGTTGATGGCAGTGAAACCGATGTCGACGGCGGCAACGGAGGTTGGATCTTCGGTGACGGCGGAACCGGCTGGAGCAGCACCGAAGACGGTGTGGCCGGTGGTGCCGGTGGCTATGGCGGCTGGCTGGGTAACGGCGGCGACGGCGGCGACGGCGGCGCTGGTGCCGATGGCGGCGCCGGCGGTGCAGGCGGGTTCTTCGGCAACGGCGGTACCGGCGGCGATGGCGGCACGGGCCTGGACGGTCTCCACGCCGGCGACGGCGGCAACGGCGGTGCCGGCGGCCAAGCCGGTCTGTTCTTTAGCACCAACGGTGACGGCGGCAACGGCGGCAACGGCGGCAACTCGGTCGGCGACGGCGGGACCGGTGGCGCCGGCGGCAATGGCGGTGCCAGTGGCCGCCAAGTCGGCGGCACACCCACCGTGTACCCCGGCTCGATGTTCCCCCTCAACTCCGGTGCAGCTGGTGGCACTGGCGGCAACGGCGGTGATGGCGGTAGCGCTGAGGGCATTGGCAGCACAGGGGGCGTCGGCGGTGACGGTGGCAACGGCAGCCAGGCAGGCCTTTGGGCTGTCCGGGACGGTGGTTCCGGAGGCAACGGCGGTAACGGCGGTGCGGTCACTGGTGCCGACAGCACCGCTGGCAACGGCGGGAACGGCGGTTACGGCAATATCAGCGGCCCCACCGGCGGCCGCGACGGGGGCTCCGGCGGGAACGGCGGCGATGGTGGCAGGGCCAGCGGAACCGGTAGCACCGCTGGAGCCGGGGGCAACGGCGGTGACGGCGGCCTGAGCAGTCCTGTGGGTGGCCGCAACGGTGGTGATGGCGGCAGCGGCGGGAACGGCGGTGATGGCACCGATGGCGCTGCTGCCAGCCATGGTGGTGCCGGTGGTACCGGCGGTGGTGCCGGGGCCGGCGCTAGTGGCC
>NZ_UWOA01000062.1:0-22700 GCF_900604305.1 Mycobacterium sp. P7213 | reverse complement strand
GGCTATGCCGGCCAGGACGGCGGCAACGGCGGCAACGCCGGTAAGGGYGGCGCCGGCGGGGCCAGCGGTGGCGGCAYCTCCKCGGCCAGCGGTAGCGATGGKGTCGCCGGTATCGGTGGCAACGGTGGTGCCGGTGGCACCGGCCTCGACGGAGTCAACGGCACCGCGGAAAACCCTGATGGCACGGCCGGTGCTGCGGGTGGCGCGGGCGGTAACGGCGGCCAGGGCGGCCTAGAAGCTGACGGCACCACGCAGGCGACCACCGGCAACGGTGGCACCGGCGGTCTGGGTGGTCGTGGCGGCAACGGTTTCAACGGCGCCAACGGTGATGCGCCCGGTGCCGATGGCACCCGTGGTGGTGATGGTGGCGCCGGTGGTGCCGGTGGTGTCGGTGGTACCGGCACCGTTGAGGGCGCTCACGGTGTTGGTGGTGTCGGGGGTAACGCCGGCAACGGCGGCAACGGGGCGCACGGTGGCAACGGCCTCAACGGCGACATCAACAACCCCAACGGCACCGCCGGCCAAGACGGTGGCGCCGGCGGCAACGCCGGCAAGGGCGGTCTCGGTGGCGACAGCGGTAACGGCACCACCGCCGCCAACGGCAGCGACGGCGCTGCCGGTAAGGGTGGAGCCGGTGGTCTCGGTGGCACCGGTCTTGATGGCGTCAACGGCACCGCGGAGAACCCCAATGGCACCGCAGGTGGTGCGGGTGGTGCCGGCGGTAACGGTGGTGCCGGTGGTGTCGAGGCTGACGGTACAACCCAGGCTGCCGACGGCAATGGTGGTGCCGGTGGTGCCGGTGGCCGCGGTGGTAGTGGTTTCAACGGTGCCAACGGAGCCACTCCGGGTGCTGCGGGCACCAGCGGTGGTGATGGCGGTGCCGGTGGTGCTGGTGGTGTCGGTGGTACCGGTACCCAGGCCGGCGCGCACGGTGCTGGCGGTGTGGGTGGCAACGCCGGCAATGGTGGTGCGGGTGCTGATGGCGCTGTCGGCGCCAACGGGGATGCCCAGCACACCGGTGGCTATGCCGGTCAAGACGGCGGTGCGGGCGGCAACGCCGGCAAGGGTGGTGCCGGTGGCGACAGCGGTGGCGGTCAGACCGCTGCCAACGGCAGTGACGGCACGGCCGGCCAGGGCGGCAACGGCGGTGCCGGTGGCATCGGACTCGACGGTGTCAACGGCACCGCACTCAACCCCGATGGCACCGCCGGTGGCGTCGGTGGTGCCGGCGGCAACGGTGGTGCCGGCGGTCAGAACACCGATGGCTCCCAAGCCACCACCGGCAATGGTGGTGCCGGTGGGCAAGGTGGCCGTGGTGGTAGCGGCATCAACGGCACTAACGGGGACGAGCCCGGTGCCGATGGCACTCGTGGTGGAAACGGTGGCGCGGGCGGCGCGGGTGGCGTCGGCGGTACCGGCACCCAGGCCGGCGCGCACGGTACTGGCGGCGTGGGCGGTAATGCCGGCAACGGTGGTGCCGGTGCTGACGGCGCCAACGGCGCCAACGGTGACTCCACGCACCAAGCCGGCTACGCCGGCCAGGACGGCGGCGCCGGCGGTAACGCCGGTAAGGGCGGCGCCGGCGGCGACAGCGGTGGTGGAAACCACGCCGCAGGCGGAAGCAACGGCATCGCCGGCCAGGGCGGCAACGGTGGTGTCGGCGGTGCTGGCCTGGACGGTGTCAACGGCACCGCAGACAACATCAACGGCACCGCGGGTGCGGCTGGCGGCGCCGGCGGCAACGGCGGTGAGGGTGGCCTGCAGGCCGACGGCACCACTCAGGCGACCGACGGTAACGGCGGCGCGGGTGGCGCCGGCGGCCGTGGCGGCAGTGGCTTCAACGGTGCCAACGGCACCAACCCCGGCGGCAGCGGGTCGGCCGGTGGTACCGGTGGCGACGGTGGCGCGGGTGGCGTCGGCGGCACGGGTGCTGCCGCCGGTGGCCACGGCGTGGGTGGTGCCGGTGGCAACGGCGGTAACGGTGGTAACGGCGCCGATGGTTCCAACGGTGCCAACGGCGACGCCGAGCACATCAACGGCTACGACGGTGGCGCCGGTGGCAATGGCGGCAACGCCGGTGCCGGCGGCAAGGGCGGCGACTCGGGCGGCGGCCAGCAGGGTGCCAGCGGTGGCAATGGTGCCGCCGGCACCGGCGGCAACGGCGGGATCGGCGGCGCCGGCATGGACGGCGCCAACGGCGACCGGGACAACGTCGACGGCACTGCCGGTGGTAACGGCGGTAACGGTGGAGCGGGCGGCGCCGGCGGACAGGAAGTCGGGGGCGGCCACGCAACCGACGGCGCCGGCGGCCTCGGCGGTAACGGCGGCAAGGGTGGAGCCGGCTTCGACGGCAACAACGGCGACGCCGAGCACGCGGACGGCTTCGCCGGTGGTAACGGCGGCGGCGGTGGTACCGGCGGTAATGGTGGTACCGGCGGTGGCACCACGGGAGCCGGTGGTAACGCGGGCAATGGTGGCAATGGCGGCGCTCCCGGCGACGGTGGCGACGGCGTCAACGGCACCGCGGCCAACCCCGACGGCGGCGCCGGCGGAAACGGCGGCAACGTCGGTGTCGGTGGGTCCGGTGGTACCGGTGGCACCGGTGCGACCTCAGGGAACAACGGTGCGGCGGGCAACACTCCCGGAAGCGGTGGTAACGGCGGTAACGGTGGCGCCGGCTACGACGCTGCCTCCGACCCCACTGCCGCCCCGGGGACGTCCGGCGGCAACGGCGGTGCTGGTGGAGCCGGTGGCGACCACGGCAACGGCGGTAATGGCGGCAACGCCGGCAACGGTGCGACCGGTGGCGTCGGCGCCAACGGCGAAGACCCGGGCGAGGCCGGTCAGGTCGGCGGCTCCGGCGGTAAGGGCGGCTCCGGCGGTGCCGGTGGCGCCGGTGGATCGATCGCCGGTGACGGGGGTAACGGTGGTGCCGGTGGTACCGGCGCAGACGGTGGTGTCGGCGGTAACGGTGCCAACGGTGCGGACGGGACGTTCGGCAACGGCGGGACCGGAAACGGCGGTACCGGCGGTGGTGCCGGTGCTGGTGGCGCCGGTGGAGACGGTGGTGCCGGTGGTGCCGCTGGTAGCTCGGCACATGGCAAGGCGGGCACCGAAGGCAACGGTGGCAATGCGGGCAACGGCGCCGACTCCGGTAAGGCCGGTAACGGCGGTACGGGTGCCGACGGCACCGCGGAGAACCCCAACGGTGGCAACGGTGGCGCGGGCGGCAACGCCGCCTCCGGCGGCGCTGGGGGCACGGGCGGCAGCGGCCTGACCGACGGCACCGACGGTCAGGACGGCGGCATCCCGTCTGGCACGCAGGGCAACGGCGGCAATGGCGGTAACGGCTACGACGCCTCCACCGACCCGAATGCTGCACCGGGAACCTCCGGTGGCAACGGTGGTGCCGGCGGCGACGCCGGAGACCACGGCAACGGCGGCCTGGGCGGCAACGGTGGCAGCGGCACTGACGGCAGCACCGGGGCGAACGGCACCGGTACCGACGTCGATGGCAACGGGAACGCCGGAAACGACGGCAGCGCAGGCGGCGCCGGCGGTAACGGTGGTGCCGGTGGTAAGGGCGGATCGGTCATCGGCGACGGTGGCGCCGGCGGCCTGGCCGGCAACGGTGGTAACGGTGGCTCCGGTGGGAACGGCGCCAACGGCGCCGACGGCACGGACCCCGGCCAGAACGGTGGCAACGGTGGTGTCGGTGGCGACGCGGGCGCGGGCGGTCAGGCCGGCAACGGCGGCAGCGGCGGCTCGGCGACCAACGGCTCGGCGGGCACTAACGGCAACGGCGGCAACGGCGGCAACGGCGGCGACGCCGGCATCGGCGGCAACGGTGGCACGGGTGCGGACGGCGACGCCGAAAGCCCCGACGGCGGCACGGGCGGCAACGGCGGCAACGACGGTGCGATCGGCCTGGGCGCGACCGGTGGTTCTGCGGGAACCGGTGGCACCGGAGGCACGAACGGCACCGGGGGAACCGACGGTACGGCCGGAGCCGGTGGCGATGGTGGCGCGGGCGGCAACGGCTACGACGCCTCCACCGACCCGAGCGCCGAGCCCGGAACCGCGGGTGGAAACGGTGGTGCCGGTGGTAACGCCGGTGACCACGGCAACGGCGGACAGGGCGGCAACGGCGGTTCCGGTGCCAACGGCACCGATGGCACCAACAGCGATGACCCGACGCAGGCCGGTGGTGACGGCACCAACGGTGGCGCCGGCGGCAACGGCGGTGCCGGCGGTGCCGGCGGTTCGGTCGTCGGTAACGGTGGCGCCGGCGGCAACGCCGGCAGCGGTGGCGACGCAGGCAACGGTGGTTCCGGTGCCGACGGCGATGATGCCACCACCCCCGGCGGTGAGGGCGGAACCGGCAGCAACGGCGGATCCGGTGGCACCGGTGGTGCTGGTGGAACCGGCGGAAGCGGCGGTGGTGCCAGCAACGGCAACGCCGGCAACAACGGCAACGGCGGCGACGGTGGCGCGGGCGGTAACGCCGGCTCGGCTGGCAGCGGTGGCAACGGTGCAGACGGTGACGCCACCAACCCGGACGGCGGCAACGGCGGCCAGGGTGGCGACACCGGCAATGCCGGGGCTGGTGGTTCCGGCGGCGGCGCTGGAACCGGCGGCGCCGGAGGCAGCGGTAAGGCCGGCGGCGACGGCGGCGACGGCGCCGAAGGCCAGCCTTCGGGTGATGGTGGCAACGGTGGTAACGGCTACACGAACCCCGATGGTGATGGCGGCAACGGCGGCAACGGCGGCGACGCCGGCAGCCACGGCAATGGTGGCAACGCCGGCAACGGTGGCGACGGCCACGGCGACGACTCCAACGGCGGCAACGGCGGTACCGGCGGTGCAGGTGGCTCCACCAGCGGCAACGGTGGCAACGGCGGCAACGGTGGCAACGGCGACGCCAACGGTGGCGACGGCGGCGCCGGCGGCAATGCAGGTGAGAACGGCAATGGTGGCAACGCCGGCAACGGCGGCACCGGCCAGACCGGTGACGGTGGCGCAGGTGGCGACGGTGGCGCAGGCGGCAGCCAGACCGGCGACGGCGGCAATGCCGGCAACGGCGGCGACGGCGGCCAGCATGGCGGTGACGGTGGCCAGGGCGGTAGCGCCACGGGCGGCGGCAACGGTGGTGCGGGCGGTAACGGCGGTAGCGGCCTGCCCGGCCAGGGTGGCCCGAACGGTGGCAACGGCGTCGACGGCACCCTGCCGGGTGAAGCGGGCGGCGACGGCCTGGCCGGCGGCGTCGGTGGCGCTGGCGGTGCCGGCGGTATCGGTGTCGGGGCCGGCTTCCACGGCGGCGACGGCGGTGTCGGTGGCAACGGCGGCAACGGTGGCAACGGCGGCAGTGGTGCGACCGGCGCGGTAGGCGACTACACCAGCGGTGACGGCAACGGCGGCACCGGTGGTGCGGCCGGCAACGGTGGCGCCGGTGGCAAGGGTGGCGCCGGTGGTGCGGCCGGTGCGGGTACCGGTGGAGCTACGGACGGCACCCTTGGAGGTGGCGGCAACGGTGGTAACGGCGGCAACTCCGGCCACGCCGCCGACGGCGGCCGGGGCGCCGATGGCACCGCGGCCAACCCCGACGGTGGCCGCGGCGGTGATGGCGGTGCGCTGGGCAGCGGCGGCGCCGCAGGTGCCGGTGGTGCCGGATCTACCACGGGCGCCAGTGGCAACGCCGGCTCCGCCTGGACCGGTTCGCAGGGCAACGGCGGCGACGGTGGTAACGGCTACGACGCTGCTTCCGACCCGTCCGCCGCAACCGGCACCGACGGCGGTGCCGGTGGAGCCGGCGGTAATGGTTCGGCCTACGGCAACGGCGGTAACGGCGGCACTGGCGGCAATGGCAAGGCCGGCCAGGACGGCGGTAACGGCACCAACGCCGGTGACTCCGGTCAATCCGGCCAGGCCGGCGGCAAGGGCGGCAACGGTGGTGCCGGCGGTGACGCCGGAACCCTGGGCGGCAACGCCGGAAACGGCGGCTCGGCGGGCAACGGCGCCAGTGGTGGCGACGGTGGCGACGGCGTGCGCGGCGCTGCGGGCACCTTCACCGGTGGTGGTGACGGCAACGGCGGTGCCGGTGGCAACGCCGGTTCCGGCGGTGCGGGCGGTAACGGCGGCACCGGTGGTGCGGCCGGTAACACCACGGTCGGCAACGCGGGCACCGCGGGCGCCGGTGGTAACGCCGGTAGTGGCGGTGACGCGGGTCAGGCTGCCGCCGGCGGCAAGGGCGCCAACGGCACCAGTGCCAACCCCGACGGCGGCGCCGGTGGTGTCGGCGGCGTCGGTGGCGACTTCGGCGCAGGCGGCACGGGCGGTACCGGATCGACAACTGGCGCCAACGGTGCCGACGGTGACGGCAGCGTCGGCGGTGACGGTGGCGACGGTGGCCGGGGCTACATCGGTAGCAATGGCACGTCCGGCAGCATCAATGGCACTGGTGGTGGCGCTGGTGGTGCCGGTGGTAACGGCGGTGCCGGCGGCCTCAACTCCAACGGCTCTCAGGCTGCGCAGGGCGACGGCGGCGACGGTGGCGACGGTGGTGCCGGTGGCAACGGGTTCAACGGCCTCAATGGTCAGACTCCCGGTGCGGACGGCGGCAACGGTGGCAACGGTGGCACCGGCGGCGCCGGGGGTGTCGGCGGTACCGGTACGGTCTCCGGCGACCACGGCGTTGGCGGCCTCGGCGGCAACGGCGGTAACGGCGGCAACGGTGCCGACGGCGCCAACGGAACTGGGAACRGCGGCGACGGCCAGAACGGCGGCGCGGGCGGCAACGCCGGTGTCGGCGGTGCCGGTGGCGACAGCGGCGGCGGCAACCACGCCGCCAACGGCACCGACGGCGCGGCCGGTGTCGGCGGCAACGGCGGCGATGGAGCCCGGGGCGCCAACGGCGCCGATGGCACGGTCGGCAACGTCAATGGCGTGGCCGGTGGTAACGGTGGCAAGGGCGGCAACGGTGGCCTGGGGGGCCTTCAGGTCAACGGTGTTGACCGGGCGGCCACGGGTGCCGGCGGTGACGGTGGTGCCGGTGGTACGGGCGGTAACGGCATCGATGGTGCGGCCGGGTCGTTTGTGACCGGTGACGGTAACGGCGGCGCTGGTGGTAACGGTGGTGTCGGTGGCAACGGTGGTGCTGCGGGTACGGGTTCCTCGGCGGGTGCCGTGGGTGCTGCGGGCTCGGGCGGTAACGCCGGGAACGGTGGTGCCGGTGCGGCGGGTGCCGCCGGTAGTGCGGGCGTCACCGGAGTCAACAGCGGTGCCGGTGGTGCGGGTCAGGACGGCGGCAATGGCGGTAACGCCGGTGTCGGCGGCAAGGCCGGTACCGGTACCGGGGCGGCGACCAGCGGTAGCAATGGTGTGGCCGGTGTCGGTGGTGCTGGTGGCAAGGGCGGTGCCGGTGCTGCCGGCGCTGACGGCACGGTCGGCAACGTCAATGGCGTGGCCGGTGGCAACGGTGGCAAGGGCGGCAACGGTGGCCAGGGCGGCCTGCAGGCCGACGGTTCGACCCGGGCCGCTGACGGCCAGGGTGCCGACGGTGGTACCGGCGGCCGGGGCGGCAACGGCTTCACTCAGGCCGCGGGCAGCGGTGCCACGGGTGGCAACGGTGGCCAGGGCGGTGTCGGTGGTGCCGGCGGAAACCGGGGCGCGGTCGCAGCCAGCGGCGGCGCCGGAGGCCAGGGCGGCAACGCCGGCAACGGCGGCAGCGGCGCGGACGGCAAGGCCGGTACAGACGCCACCGTGGCCGGTTCCGCCGGTGGTGCCGGTGGTGACGCCGGCAGCGGCGGCAAGGGCGGCAATGGAGGCACCGGCGGCGCCGGTGGCGCCAGCGGTACCGCCACCAATGGCACCGCCAACCAGCACGGGGTCGGTGGCGTCGGTGGTAACGCCGGAAGCGGCGGCAACGCCGGTAACGGTGGCGCCGGCGGTAAGGGCCTCGGTGGCGGCAGCGGGGCGACGGCAGGTGTCGGTGGCGCCGGTGGTTCCGGTGGCAGCCGCGGCGCTGCGGGCACCGCAGGTGCCGGTGGAGACAGCGGCGGCGGCAAGACGGCCGCCAGTGGTGCGGCCGGGGCGGCAGGAACCTCCGGTGGTAACGGCGGCGCCGGCGGCGCCGGCGGCAACGGCACCACTTTGGCCAGTGGCGTCGGCCAGAACGGTGGCGCCGGTGGTAAGGGCGGTGCGGCCGGAGCGCTCGGCAACGGTGGAGCGGGCGGTAACGGCGGCAACGGCGGTACCGGCAACAACGGCACCACCGGTGGCTCCAACGGCCTAGCCGGCGGTAATGGCGGCAACGCCGGCGACGGCGGCAAGGCCGGTGCGGGCGCCAGCGACGTCGGCGGCAACGCCGGTACCGCCGGTAACGGCGGCAACGGTGGCAGTGGCGCCAACGCCACCACGGCGGGCGGCAAGGGCGGCAACGGTGCCGTCGGCGGCAACGCCGGCAACGGCGGGGCCGGTGGCAGCGCGGCCAACGGCAAGGCGGGCAGCGACAGTAACGGCGGGGTGGCCGGTAACGGCGGTAACGGCGGCAACGGCGCCCGGGGCACCGACGGGATCGCGACCACGGACTACAACGCCACCGCCAGCAATGGAACCGTGGGAGGTGCCGGTGGTACCGGAGCCTCCGGCGGTGCCGGCGGTGCCGGCGGCGGAACCACCGGTGCAGGCTCCAACGGCGGCACGGGCGGTAAGGGCGGCGCCGGTGCCGATGGCGGCAACGGCGGCTACACCACCCACGGCAACGAGGGCTACCCGGGCCAGGGCCACAACATCGGCAACGGTGCCAACGGTGGCGTGGGCGGTGCCGGCGGCAACGGCGGCACGGCCGGTGCCGGCACCTCCCTCGGCGCGGCAGGCCGCGCCGGTGACGGTGGCGACGGCGGTGCCGGTGGCAACGGTGGCAGCAGCGGCAACTTCAAGTCCGTGGCCTACTTCGACACCGCCGGAAACTCCTCGGCCCTAACCCCTGTCACCGTCACCGGTGCCGGCGGTGCAGGCGGTGCCGGTGGCACCGGATTCAATGGTGGCGACGGCGGTGCCGGCGGTAACGGTGGCAGCGACCTCTACGCGGCTGGCTCCAACGGCGGCGTCGGTGGCAGCGGTGGTGCCGGCGGTAATGGCGTCGGGACCGGTAGCACCGGCGGCGACGGCGGTGCGGGCGGCAAGGGCGGTGACGGCAGCAACATCCGCTGGGGCTGGACGGGCAAGGGGACACCTCCCGCCTCGATCAGCAACGGCACTACCAGCGCTTCCGGCCCGGTCAACAATGTGTCGGGCGGAAAGGGTGGCAACGGCGGCAACGGCGGCACCGGTACCACCAGCGGCGTCGGTGGCAGCGGCGGGTCCGGTGGCGCTGTCAACACCCCGAACCTGCCCACCGGCCCGGGATCCATCGGTACCAACGCCGGTGCGGTCAACGGCGGTGCGGGTGCCACGGGTGGCACCGGAGGCAAGGCCGGCGGAACTGGTACGAACGGCAATACGCCATAAGCACCCAGTCGGTCTCAACGACAGAGCCTCGCACACCTGGTGTGTGCGGGGCTCTGTCGTTGACGATGAACCGGGCTGCGCTCCTCGTCCTGCGATGATGACGGCCCGGCGTCAGAACGCGCCGGGCGGGCAGCGGATGCTGCCCCTAGGGTTCGCAGATGACGATCGGGATCTCCCGATCGGTCCAGGCCCGGTAGTTGACGAAGTCGGGGTACATCTTGTCGAGCTTGGGCCAGTAGGCGGCCCGCTCGGCCTCGCTGGCGTCGCGGGCACGCAGCGACAGCACCTCGCTGCGGATCCGGAAGGACACCTGCGGGTCGGCCTTCAGGTTCAGATACCACATCGGGTTGGTGGCGCGCCCGCCTTGGGAAGCCACCAGGATCACCCGGTCACCTTCGCGCAGGAACAACAGCGGGGACTCCCGCGGCTGACCGGACTTGCGTCCGGTGGTGGTAAGAATGCCGACCTCGGGAACCTCACCGAAGTGCTTGGTGCCCAACCGCCACTTACCGCCGACGCGGCCGCCGGTTGCCTTGTAGGCCCAGGTGTTGGCCCGCGACATCCACTTGATCACCGTCCCGGTGACCGGCGAATCCAGCGACTTCGGCTTCTCGGGAATGTCTGGCTTGCTCACGGGCTCACTCTAGCGGTGGATGAACGGACGGATCTCCGCGCGGATGTGGTGAATCACGGCGGTACCGTCCGGGCTGTCAGCGGGGATCCGGAAAACCTCATCGACATGCGAGCACACCCGGAGTCCGAACAGCGACGGCTTGGTGATGATGTCGTAGACCGCCCGCACGTCGTCGCCGTCGATGCTGTACGTGGGCAACGTGGCGGCCGAGATCAGCCGGAACTGCGGACCGCGGTTGAGGCTGCGGCGCAAGTGATTTCCCGAGAACCCGGTCTTGAGTCCGACCTCGATCCGGACGCAGTCGGGTGCGAACCGGACCGCCGAAGCGTCGTGACTGACCAGCGCGTCGATGTAGGCCTGGGCCGCTGCGATGCGGTCAGTCTCGGGAACCGGAACCACTAGATGCGCTCGATGATGGTGCCGGTGGACAGCGCTCCGCCGGCACACATGGTGATCAGCGCGGTCGAGGAGTCGGTGCGCTCGAGCTCGTGCAGCGCCGTGGTGATCAGCCGGCTGCCGGTGGAACCCACCGGGTGGCCCAGCGCGATCGCCCCGCCGTTGACGTTGACCCGATCCATGTCCGGCTTGTGCACCGCTGCCCAGGACAACACCACCGAGGCAAACGCCTCGTTGATCTCGACCAGGTCGATGTCGCCGATCTTCATGCCGGCCTTTTCCAGCACCTTCGCGGTGGACTGCACCGGGCCGTCGAGGTGGTAGTAGGTTTCGGCGCCGACGTTGGCCTGGCTGATGATGCGAGCCCGCGGCCGCAGACCGAGAGCTTTGGCCTTGTCCTCATCCATCCACAGCACCGCGGCGGCGCCGTCGGAGATCTGCGACGAGGTACCGGCGGTGTGAATGCCGCCCTCCATCACGGGGTTCAGCGCCGCGAGGCCTTCGGCCGTGGTGTCGCGCAGACCCTGGTCGCGGCTGACGATGTTCAGCTCGGCGGTGGGCTGCTTGTTCTCGTCGATCACCGGGGCCTCGATCGGGGAGATCTCCCGGTCGAACCGACCCTCGGCCCAGGCCTGTTTGGCCCGCTGCTGAGACCGCAGCCCCAGTGCGTCCACGTCGGCGCGGGTGATGCCCCGGCGCTTAGCGATGCGCTCGGCCGCCTCGAACTGGTTGGGCAGGTCAATGTCCCAGGACGCTGCGCGGGCGCCGCCGCCGTTCGCCCCCAGCGGCACGCGGCTCATCGCCTCAATCCCGCAGGCGATGCCGATGTCGATGGCGCCGCTGGCGATGAGGCCGGCGATCAGGTGGTTGGCCTGCTGTGCGCTGCCGCACTGGCAGTCGATGCTGGTGGCGCCGACATGCTCGGGCAGCCCGGCCACCAGCCAGGACTGCCGGGTGACGTTGTTGCCCTGCTCGCCGAACTGGGTGACGCAGCCGCCGATCACCTGCTCGACGATTCCCGCGTCGATGCCGGCCTTCGCGACCAGTGCCTTCTGCACCGCCCCGAGCAGTTCGGTGGCATGCAGGCCGGACAACCAGCCATTACGTTTACCGATGGGGCTGCGGGTGGCTTCAACGATGACAGGATTACCCATGCGGCCAGGCTAGAACACGTTTCATTAGTCTGACAAGCGACGATGCGGCACTGCCTTTGATCTGCGGTCGGGCCGTGTTTCAATGGTCGCAATCAGGCACTAGACGGCGTTGTTCGGCGGTTGATCGTTCAAACGTCGTCAAACCCAACACAGTTACCTACCGAACACTCTAGGAGTAGACACATGGGCTGCCCCGCCATTCCCAGCGACTTCGACTTCCTCGACTCCGAGATGAGCCTCAAGGGCCTACCGGTCAACGAGCTCGCCGAGCTGCGCAAGTCCGAACCGGTGCGCTGGGTCGACGTCCCCGGCGGAACCGGAGGTTTCGGGGACAAGGGTTACTGGCTGGTGACCAAGCACAAGGACGTCAAGGACGTCTCGTTGCGCAGCGACGTCTTCTCCAGCGCGATGAACGGCGCGATCCCGGTCTGGCCGCAGGAGATGACCCGTGAGGCGGTCGACCTGCAGCGCGCGGTCCTGCTGAACATGGACGCGCCGCACCACACCCGGCTGCGCAAGATCATCTCCCGCGGCTTCACTCCCCGTGCGCTCTCGCGGCTTGAGGACGAGTTGAAGGCGCGAGCGCAGAAGATCGCTCAGACCGCCGCGGCGTCCAACACCGGCGACTTCGTTGAGCAGGTGTCCTGCGAGCTGCCGCTGCAGGCCATCGCCGAACTGCTCGGTGTGCCCCAGGACGACCGGGACAAGTTGTTCCGCTGGTCCAACGAGATGACCGCCGGCGAGGACCCGGAGTACGCCGGCGTCGACCCGGCGATGTCGTCGTTCGAGGTCATCACCTACGCCATGAAGATGGCCGAGGAGCGGGGCAAGAACCCCACCGACGACATCGTGACCAAGCTGATCCAGGCCGACATCGACGGCGAGAAGCTCAGCGATGACGAGTTCGGCTTCTTCGTCATCATGCTGGCGGTCGCGGGCAATGAGACCAGCCGCAACTCGATCACGCACGGCATGGTCGCGTTCTCGCAGAACCCCGACCAGTGGGAGCTGTTCAAGCGGGAACGGCCGCAGACCGCCGTGGACGAGATCATCCGTTGGGCCACTCCGGTTTCGGCATTCCAGCGCACGGCAAGCGAAGACACCGAGATCTCCGGCGTCAAGATCAAGGCCGGCGAGCGCGTGGTGATGTCCTACCGGTCGGCCAACTTCGACGAGGAGGTGTTCGACGATCCGTTCACCTTCAACATCCTTCGTGACCCGAACCCGCACGTCGGCTTCGGCGGCACCGGGGCGCACTACTGCATCGGCGCCAACCTGGCCCGCCTGACCATCAACCTGATCTTCAACGCCGTCGCCGATCACATGCCCGACCTGAAGCCGATCGGCGAGCCGGAGCGGCTGAAGTCGGGCTGGCTCAACGGCATCAAGCACTGGCCGGTTGATTACTCGGGTGCGTGCCCGGTCGCGCACTGAGCACCCTGACGGCTAGACGAATCAAGGAGGATTCGGGTGGATTTCACACCGAACCCGGAGCAGCAGGCGGTCGCCGATGTGGTGACGTCGGTGCTCGACCGAGACAACAGCTGGGATGCGCTGGTAGCCGGCGGCGTCGCGGCGCTGGGCGTGCCAGAACGACTCGGTGGAGACGGTCTGGGCCTGTCGGAGCTGGCCACCGCGCTGACCGAGATCGGCCGTCATGGCACCGTCGGTCCTGCGCTGGCGACGTTGGGGCTGGGGTTGATCCCGCTGCTGGACCTGGCGTCCGACAGCCAGCAGGACCGGTATCTGTCGGGAGTGCCCACCGGTGCGGTGCTCTCGGCCGCGCTGAACGAACCCGGCCGACAGCTGCCGGAGTACCCCAAGACCAGCTTTGCGGGCGGAAAGCTCAACGGCATCAAGACCGGTGTTTCCTATGCCCAGACGGCGGCTTGGTTGGTCGTCACTGCTGATAAGGCGGTGGTGGTAGTCGCCCCGGATGCCGACGGCGTCACGATCACCAAGACACCGACCTCCAACGGATCCGACGAGTACGTGGTGACGTTTGCCGACGTCGCGATCGAGGATGCCGACGTGCTCGACGGCGCCAGCGTTGCCCGGGTCAACCAGTTGGCGCTGGCCGCCACCGGGGCGTTCGGGGCCGGACTGGTGGCCGGCGCCCTGCGGTTGACCGCCGACTACGTCGCCACCCGCGAGCAGTTCGGCCGTCCGCTGTCGACGTTCCAGACGGTGGCCGCGCAGCTTTCCGAGGTTTACATCGCGTCGCGGACCATTGACTTGCTGTCGACATCAGTGATTTGGCGGTTGGCTCAAGGTCTTGACGCCGGCGATGATCTCGGCATCCTGGGCTATTGGCTGACCTCGCAGGCTGCACCGGCCATGCGACTCTGCCACCACCTGCACGGCGGAATGGGCATGGACATCACGTACCCGATGGACCGCTACTACTCCTCGATCAAAGACTTGACCCGGCTCTTGGGTGGTCCGGTGCACCGCCTCGACTTGGTGGGAGCGTAAATGTTCATCGACCTGACACCCGAGCAGCGGGCGCTGCAAGCCGAACTGCGAGAGTACTTCTCGACCCTCATCACGCCCGAAGAGGCGCAGGCGATGGAGTCGGATCGGCACAACGAGGCCTACCGTGCGGTGATCAAGCGGATGGGCAGCGACGGCAAGTTGGGCGTCGGTTGGCCCAAGGAGTATGGCGGCCTGGGATTCGGCCCGGTGGAGCAGCAGATCTTCATCAACGAGGCCAACCGTGCTGACATCCCGTTGCCGATGGTCACCCTGCAGACTGTCGGCCCAACACTGCAGGCGCTCGGTACCGAAGATCAGAAGAAGAAGTTCCTGCCTGGAATTCTTTCCGGCGATGTACATTTCGCGATCGGTTACTCCGAGCCCGACGCCGGCACCGATCTCGCGTCACTGCGGACGACCGCGGTCAAGCACGGTGACGAATACATCGTCAACGGGCAGAAGATGTGGACCACCGGCGCTCACGACGCCGACTACATCTGGCTGGCCTGCCGAACCGACCCGACCGCTGCCAAGCACAAGGGCATCTCGATTCTCATCGTCGACACGAAGGATCCCGGGTACTCCTGGACTCCGATCATTCTGTCCGACGGGGCCCATCACACCAACGCGACGTACTACAACGATGTGCACGTACCCGCCGACATGCTGGTTGGTGAGGAGAACGGTGGCTGGAAGCTCATCACGACGCAGCTCAACCACGAGCGGGTCGGTCTGGGGCCGGCTGGTCGCATCGCCGGCATCTACGACCAGGTACACGACTGGGCGTCCAAGCCGGGGTCGGACGGCGTCACGCCTATCGAGCACGACGACGTGAAACATCTGCTGGCGCAGATCAAGTCGATCTGGCGTATCAATGAGTTGCTCAACTGGCAGGTGGCAGCCTCTGGCGAGAACATCGCCGTCGCCGACGCGGCGGCCACCAAAGTGTTCTCCACCGAACGCATCCAGGAAGTCAATCGACTCGCTGAGGAGATCGTCGGCAGATTCGGCAACCCGGCGGACCCCGAGACCGCTGAAGTCCTCGTCTGGCTGGACAAGGTGGCCAAGCGCAACCTGGTGATCACCTTCGGCGGCGGCGTCAACGAGGTCATGCGCGAGATGATCGCCGCTTCTGGGCTGAACGTTCCACGGGTGTCACGATGAGTCGAGGAGAGGTGATGAGCGACCTTTCCACCGGGATCGAGCAGATACTGGCGTCGGGCCGCAGCAAGCCGCGGTCCGGTCGGGATCCGGTGAACCAGCCGATGATTCGGCACTGGGTCGACGCGATCGGCGACACCAACCCGATCTACACCGACGAGGCAGCCGCGCAGACGGCCGGGCATCCCGGAATCGTCGCTCCGCCGGCCATGATCCAGGTGTGGACGATGATGGGCCTGGGTGGGGAGCGCCCCGCCGATGACCCCCTCGGCAAGGTCATGGAACTGTTCGACGGCGCGGGCTATGTCGGCGTGGTTGCTACTAACTGCGAGCAGACCTATCACCGCTACCTGCGTCCCGGCGAGGAAGTCAGCGTCACCGCAGAGGTGACCGACATAGTGGGGCCCAAGAAGACCGGCCTGGGCGAGGGCTACTTCGTCACCCAGAAGATCCGTTGGTGGGTGGGCGAAGAGAATGTCGCTGACATGATCTGGCGCATCCTGAAGTTCCTGCCGGCCGACAAGGCGGGACAAGGCTCCACGCCGGCAGCGGTTGCACACGAGGATCTCGACCCCGACAAGATGATGCGCCCGTCGTGGTCGCGGGACTCCAAGTACTTCTGGGACGGGGTTGCCGCACACGAGCTGCGCATCCAGCTCCGCCCGGACGGCAGCCTGCAGCACCCGCCGGTGCCGGCGGTTTGGAAAGACAAGACCGAGACCACCGACTATGTCGTTTCCAGCGGCAAGGGAACGGTGTTCAGCTACGTGGTGCACCACGCGCCCAAGGTCCCCGGCCGCAGCTTGCCGTTCGTGATCGCGCTGGTCGAGCTCGAGGAGGGCGTGCGGATGCTCGGTGAGCTCCGCGGCGCCGACGCGGCCGCGGTGAAGATCGGAACGCCGGTCCGCGCAACCTTCCTCGATTTCCCTGCCAGCGATGTCGGACCGGCGTGGTCGCTGTACGCCTGGGAGCCTGTGGAAGGAGACGGGGCATGAGCGCTGTGACTGTCGACGTGGGCACCAAGCTGCCCGAGCTGAAGATCTACGGTGATCCGACGTTCATCGTCTCCACGGCGATCGCCACCCGCGACTACCAGGACGTGCATCACGATCGGGACAAGGCGCAGGCCAAGGGTTCCAAGGACATTTTCGTCAACATCCTGACCGACACCGGCCTGGTGCAGCGCTACATCACCGACTGGGCCGGGTCCAACGCCGTGATCCGCTCGATCGGCCTGCGGCTGGGTGTGCCGTGGTACGCCTACGACACCGTCACCTTCTCCGGTGAGGTGACGGCGGTGGAAGACGGCCTGATCACCGTGAAAGTCGTGGGCAACAACAGCCTTGGCGACCACGTCATCGCCACCGCCACTCTCACCCTCGGGGAGGAATGATGCTGTCCGGTAAGGCGGCTATCGCCGGAATCGGCGCGACCGACTTCTCGAAGGAATCCGGGCGCAGCGAACTGCGCCTGGCTGCCGAGGCGGTGCTCGACGCCCTCGACGATGCGGGCCTGAAGCCCTCGGATGTCGACGGCCTGGTCACCTTCACCATGGACTCCAACCTGGAGACCGCCGTGGCGCGTGCCACCGGGATCGGTGAGCTGACGTTCTTCTCCCAGATCGGCTACGGCGGTGGTGCCGCCGCGGCGACCGTGCAGCAGGCCGCTCTGGCGGTGGCGACTGGTGTTGCCGAGGTGGTCGTCGCTTACCGTGCCTTCAATGAGCGCTCGGAGTTCCGGTTCGGCCAGGTGATGACCGGTTTGACAGTCAATGCCGACTCGCGCGGCGTGGAGTACAGCTGGTCGTATCCGCACGGCCTGAGCACCCCGGCGGCCTCGGTGGCGATGATCGCCCAGCGTTACATGCACGAATACGGCGCCACCAGTGCGGATTTCGGTGTGGTGTCGGTGGCCGACCGCAAGCACGCGGCGACCAACCCCAAGGCGCACTTCTACGGCAAGCCGATCACCATCGAGGACCACCAGAATTCGCGGTGGATCGCCGAGCCATTGCGGTTGCTGGATTGCTGTCAGGAGACCGACGGCGGAGTGGCGATCGTGGTGACCACGCCGGAGCGAGCCCGCGACCTCAAGCATCGTCCGGCGATCATCGAGGCGGCCGCGCAGGGCGCCGGGGCCGACCAGTTCACCATGTACTCCTACTACCGCGAGGAGCTCGGCCTGCCGGAGATGGGTCTGGTGGGCAAGCAGCTGTGGGCGCAGTCGGGTCTGACGCCCGCCGACATTCAGACCGCGGTCCTCTACGACCACTTCACCCCCTACACGCTGATCCAGTTGGAAGAACTGGGATTCTGCGGCAAGGGGGAGGCCAAGGACTTCATCGCCGGCGGCGCCATCGAGCTCGGCGGCCGGTTGCCGATCAACACCCATGGCGGCCAGCTCGGCGAGGCCTACGTGCACGGCATGAACGGCATCGCCGAGGGCGTGCGCCAGCTGCGCGGTACTTCGGTCAATCAGGTCGACGGCGTCGAGCACGTGCTGGTGACCGCCGGCACCGGTGTGCCTACGTCGGGCCTGATTCTGGGCTAGGGTCTTCCGCCCCAGCTCTCGGGCAACAGCGGAAGGGTCGGCCCGTCGTTCAGACCGCCGCTCGCCAGCGTGGTCAAACCCGTCGCGGGCAGACCAGGCTTGGCTTGCGCCGCAGCGAATCCCAGGCGACCGGCACTGCTGTCGGAGGCGCGAGTCGCGGCGTCGGGTCCGATGTCGGGGGTGTCGTCGGCATAGACGTAGATGTGCGCGTCCGCGTGACCGCGAGCGGCTCGGCGGCGGCGGGCCCGGGACCGATCCCGTGCCGAGGCGGCGGTGGCCGCATCCTCGGCGGCAGAGTCGGGATTCGATGCCTTCTTCACGGCATGGCGGCGGGCCACGGCGCTCACCTGGCCGGCAACGCCGGGAGGCCCGATCACATACGGGGGGAAGAACGCCGGGCTACTAGCGGCGGGGGGAGCGGCAGGCGGTGCCGCAGCCGGCGCTGCGCTGGTGGTCGGCGCCGAAATGGAGCCACCCGTGGCCGGTGCCGCGGCGGTGTTGGCGACGGTGGTGGACGAACCCGCCGAGCCCCCGGCGGTCAGCGGATTGGCCGGAGGTACGGCCTCGACGGCCAGCGGAACCGGGGCAGGCTGAATTCCGGCCAGTCCGGCCAGGCCGGCCGCCCAGCCCAGGTTGCCGATCGCCAGGCCCAGCGCGGGTTGCAGCAGCGCCGGCGCGAATTGGCTCAAGGTGGCGGCGAGCTGACTGGCGTGGAAGGTGACATCGGCCATGATGACGGGGAGATCGGTCAGCAGCGCTGCCGGGTCGGTCAGCAGATCGTTGATGATGATCTTGGCCCACTCGCCCATTTCGCCGAAGACGTCTTTCCACCATTCCGGGTCGGTCGGATCCAGATCGCCGTCGTGGATCCCGTCGTGGTCGTGGTCGTGGTCGTGGTCGTGGTCATGGTCATGGTCATGGTCAGCCTCGGAATAGCCGACGATCGGCGGTGCCACGGCGAGCCGTGGGGCTGATGCCACGGCTGCCCCGGAGACCGTTTCGTAGGTCGCCATGGTGGTGGCGGCCTGGATCCACATCCGCACATAGTCGGCTTCGTTGACCGCGATCGGAATGGTGTTGACACCAAAGAAGTTGGTGGCGACCAAGATTCCGTGGATAGTGTGGTTGGCCGCCAGTTCGGGCATCGTGGGCATCGCCGCCAATGCGCTGACGTAGGCCGCGGCCGCTGTTTCATGTCGGGATGCTCGCGCGGCGCTGTCCGCGCTGGCCGTCGCCAACCAGGCCAAGTAGGGCACGTGTGCGGCGAGATAGCGCTCGGCGCTAGGCCCCTGCCACGACGCTGCCTGGGTGGCTCCCAACACGTCCCGCAGCGCCTCCGCGATCGCGGTGTACTCAAGGCTCAGCGCCGACCACGCGCCGGCGGCAGACAACAGGGGCCCGGGCCCCGGGCCGCTGCCCAGCGCAGCCGAATGGACCTCGGGGGGCGAGGCCATCCATACCGGCGCGGTCATGCCGGACAGATTATCCGAAGATGAAAGTCATTTTCAATTAGGGTTGCCTGGGTTCAGGCGGGCGCTGCCGGGAAACCTAGGCCGAAACAAGCTCCCCATCGTTGAGGATGACGGCGTCCTTTCGTGCCCGCGCCACCACATTGCCCACCAGTCGGCCGCTGTCTTTCCACTGAATAGTTGGGGTCGTCATGGTTGAGGCCGTCGTTTCGCCTGGCCGGGAACGTGACCAAACGGCGGGAGGTGCGCCGTATCACTAGCCTCGGAAGTTCATTGCTTGGCATCAGTAACACGGCGGGGGTGGCTGATCGATTTACCGAATGGCGGGAGGGCCCCGCACGGCCGGCGTGCGGGGCCCTCCCCGAAGGACCTCAGAGGCGGTGACTTCCGCCAGCGACTACGACGTTAGTGGTCGTGGTCGTGGTCGTGGTCGTGGTCATGGTCATCGTCTTCGTCGGGATTGATGGGCGGTTCTTCCCCACTGTGGTCATGGCTGGAATCGTGCTCATGCCCGGCTCCGCCAGTACCACCGATACCTCCGAATGGTCCACTGGCCGGCCCACCCGCGATACCGGCTTCGCCCAACAACTTGCCGGAATCGCCGCCATGGCCGCCATGGCCGCCGGCACCACCAGGCGCTAGGGCCTCAACGCCGTTGCCGCCGCGACCGCCGGCTCCGCCGTCGCCACCGGCGCCGTGGGTGCCGATGTTGTTGCCGCCGTCACCGCCGGCCCCGCCGTTACCCGCTGCCCCGGAGATCACAGTAGTGTCCGGCAAGGTGATCGTCGCACCGGCAGAGTTGCCGCCAGCACCCCCGGCACCGCCGGCCCCGCCATCGCGTGTCTCACTGTCGCCACCGATTCCACCGGCACCACCGGCACCACCGATATGGGTTCCGTTGCCACCGGCACCACCGGTGCCACCGGCACCGCCGTGGACTGCGCTGCCGATTCCGCCGTTACCGCCAGCACCGCCAGCACCGGCGGTAATTCCGGCGCCGCCGTCACCACCGGCGCCGCCGCCACCACCGGTACTACCGTTTCCGCCGTAACCGCCCACGCCGCCAGCGGCTCCGTCCGAGAGGACGTCGGTGCCGTCGACGGCACCGGCTCCGCCACCGCCGCCGTCACCGCCGGCGCGCCCCATCCCTGCTGCCGTAGCGGCACCCGTGGTTCCGAAGGTGGTACCGAAGAGCGTGCGAGCCAGCCCGCCCTCGCCCGCAGCGCCGCCATTGCCGCCGTTTCCGCCGGCCCCGCCAGCGGTGGCCTCATGGATGAAGAGTTCGCCGTGATCATGGTCGTGGTCATGACTGTGCGCTACGGCGTCGGCGCCCTCGCCGCCGTCACCGCCGTAGCCGCCGTTGCCTCCGCGACCGGCAGCACCGCCGTGGCCGATGACCCACCCGCCGTTGCCGCCCGTTCCACCGACACCACCAACACCGCCGTCGCCGCCAGCACCGCCGACCTGGTCTATCTGTCCGTCAGCACCCGCTGCGCCGTTGCCGCCGGCGCCGCCCCTGCCGCCCGCACCACCGGAACCGTAAAAGTAGGCGTTCCCTCCCGCGCCACCGGCGCCGCCGACACCACCGTCGAGGCCGTCGGCGATGCTGCCATTCAGACCCAGGCCACCCACGCCGCCGGCGCCGCCGTCACCGACCAGCAGGCCACCCGATCCTCCTGCCCCGCCAGCAGTCGCTGCGACCAAGCTGTCACCACCGTAGTAACCGGTGGCCAGACCGACGCCGCCGATGCCCCCGTTGCCGATCAGCCCAGCATTGCCGCCCGCGCCGGCGGCGCTCAGAACACCGTCGAGGTAGCTGGCGTCAGTGCCGGTACCACCGTCACCGAACAGGAAACCCCCGTCGCCGAGGTCGCCGATACCGGGCAACCAACCGAACAGCGAGGTGTTGGCGCCAGCGAAGTCGTCGATTCCGTTGCCGATCAACAGCCGCCCGAATAGTGCCTCATAGAGGCCGAAGCCGTTGAGCAACTCAAGCAGCCCGGCATTGGCGGGGTCAACGAGGAATTCCTGTGCTCCAGCATGGAGATTGTCATAGGTCGCGTCAAAGACATTGGCCCAGCTAAAACCCGATTCCGCTGCCGAGCCGGGCACGTCCGTTGATAGGAAACTGGCATCGGTCAGACCGCTGACATCGGATAGCGTGCTGAAATCCGGCAGGTCGATGAGGAGATCGTCCGCGCGCACAACCGGCACTGATATCAATGGCGACATCCCAAATGCCAAAAGCGCACCAACTGTGCTACCTGCACCTATTGCGCGACGCAGCTCGTTGTTCTTCCGCCTTGTGTTGTTGTGATCACTCATCTACACACTCTCAATCTATGTTGGGACTACTGGTCAAATTGTTATGACTGCATATATGCAACGGTCCATATCTATCCGAAATCAGATATGGGTGGAGTCGCATATATACGCTTGGATATATGTATGCCTTAACGCCCTGCTCTGCAAATTGTCGCGGTAATTTCACAGGCGGGCCATTAGGCATTGTCGTGCCAGCTTTCGGGTAGCAACGGGATTGTCGGCCCGCTACCGAAGTCATCACCGGACAAGGTGGTTAATCCCGCTGCAGGGGAATCCTCCTCGGTATGTGTGCCGGAGATCCCCAGCCCACCGGCGATACTGGCCGACACGCGAGTCGACAATGTGGGCTCGGGTTTAGGGAGTGCTGTGTTGTCGGCGTACACCTTGATGAATTCGTCTGCGTGCCCTGGTGCAGTTCGACGCCGCCGGCTTCTGGTCCGACTCCGTACGGCAGCGGCCGCCGTCGAGTCTTCGGTGGCCGGGTCGGGATTCGATGCCTTGCTCGCGCTGCGGGAGCTGGCTTTGGCGTTGGCCCGGGTTACTGCGCCCGTAGGGCCGATAACGTACGGCGGGAAGAACCCCCCGCCTGCTGGCGGAGGTGGAGCCGGTGGTGGCATCGGACTCGGTGGAGCGCTGGTGGGAACCGAAGCCGGCGAAGGCGTGCCGACAGTCGTGGACGCTGGAGCGGGTGGTGCACCCAACGACGCGCCGGTTGCAGGTGTGGTCGGGGCGATCGGTTCGGCGCCGACCGGGACGGAAGCCGGCTGAATTCCGGCTAGGTGTAATGGCCAGGGACGTTGTGAACGGCGTGGTGCGCGGAAGTAGGTGAGGACCTCCGGTATCGGTGTGGTTACCACACGCACGCCGATCACCAGGAGGTCCTCGTGTCCCACGCTAATGCTTCGCTGACTCCGAAGGGGCGATTGAAACTCGCCAGGCTGATCGTCGATGACGGGTGGCCGATCCGACGGGCCGCTGAGCGGTTCCAGTGCTCATCGGCGACGGCGAAGAAGTGGGCTGACCGTTACC